>NZ_JBPODR010000002.1:0-125633 GCF_051201035.1 Thermoanaerobacterium thermosulfurigenes | reverse complement strand
CATCATTTTGCAGACATTATAGTAGCTGATGCATTATATTGCAAATCTACTTGGATTAAAGAAGTATTATCAATAGGGATGGATGCAGTAGTAAGGGTTAAAGATGAAAGACTTAATATAGTTAAGGATGCACTTGGTTTATTCAAGTGTCGAGAAGCAGATAAAGAATGGACTGTTAAGAAAAAAAGTAACAATTATATTAAAATAAAGGCCTGGGACGAAGACAATTTTCAAATGCCTAATTCCGACATAGAAGTAAGGTTTATAAAATTTATAGAGGAGATACATAGCTCAAGCAAAGTAGAAACAAAAGAATCATGGATAATAACTACCTCTAAAGTTACTTCAGTAGAAACTCTATGGAAAATAATACATAAAAGATGGGAAATTGAAAACAATGCTTTTCATCAACTAAAAACAGAATGGCACTTAAATCACTGTTTTATGCACAGTCCTGAGGGTGTAGAAACTGTGTTAATGTTTATAATAATAGCATTTAATTTGATGCAATTATATTTCTTCAGGTGTATAAGAAATTTTAGGGAAAAGCATATGCTTCAAATAGATATTATTGAAGATATAAAAGATGAGATATTTATCATAGAAACTGGATGGAGTAATCCACTGTTTGTGAAGACATAATTTGAAACAAAACTGGAAATTCATTATTAAAATTCATGGGGTAAGGGGAAAGTGCAACTTTTTTAGCATCTAAATGGATTTACTATTACCATATATTCAACTAGATGTAAAATATAAAAATTCTTGTAAAGATAAATTTTTTGCTGGAATTTTGATGCGAAATCTCTGAGGTTCTGCGATGGTTCTTGACAAATTGAAAGAGAAGCTTGGCATAAGCGTAGGTGATGTCACAGGTGATGGCAAGTTTTCCCTTGAAGCAACTCGTTGCTTAGGTGCTTGCGGTCTTGCGCCTGTAATGATGATAAACGGAGAAGTTTTTGGCAGATTGACACCTGATGATGTTGAAGATATATTGAAGAAATTTGATTAGATATGAAGGAGTTATCGCTTTACATCTTAGATATTGCTCAAAATAGCATAAAAGCTGGTGCAAAAAATATATCAATTAAATTAGAAATTGATCATAAAAAAGACTTTATGCGTTTAAGCATTGAAGACGACGGATGTGGAATGGACGAGGAACTTTTAGAGAAAGCTTTTGATCCATTTACAACAACAAGGAAAGAGCGAAAAGTTGGTTTAGGTCTGCCTTTTTTTAGAGAACTTGCTGTACAATGTGGTGGAGATGTAAAAATAAGGTCTCAAAAGGGCGTTGGCACTTGTGTGGAAGGGACTTTTAAGCTTTCAAGTATTGATTTGATTCCAATTGGCGATATGCCTTCTACTATAGTTTCGCTTATAGTCTCTGATAGTGATGCTGACATATTGTTTGAAATTATATCAGATGGTAGAAAATTTTCGTTTAATACTTTTGATATTAAAAAATTGCTAAACGGCGTAAAGATTACAGAGCCTTCTGTATTGCAGTGGTTAATTGAGTACCTTGAAGAAAACATAAATTGTGTCATGGAGGTGTAAATATGAAATCTATTGAGGAATTGGAAAAGATAAGAAAAGAGACATTGGAAAAGGTAAATCTTCGCAAAGATAGAAATGGCATAAGGATCACTGTTGGCATGGCTACATGCGGTATAGCTGCTGGTGCAAGGCCTGTTATGATGGCTATATTGGATGAGCTTGGCAAAAGAAATATTACGGATGTGGTTGTTGCTGAGACTGGCTGTATTGGCATGTGCAAATATGAACCTATGGTGGATGTTTATGTTCCAGGACAAGAAAAAGTTACGTATATAAAAGTTGATGAAAACAAGGCAAGACAGATAGTTGCTGAACACGTCGTTAATGGACATCCAATTAAAGAATGGACTATTAGTAGTATTGAATAAAGGAGGGCTGTAGATGTTATATAGATCACATGTTATGGTTTGTGGTGGTACTGGTTGTACATCGTCAAATTCAGATAGAGTAGCAAAATGCTTTGAAGAAGAGATTGCAAATAAAGGTTTAGATAAAGAGGTTCAGGTTGTAAGAACTGGATGTTTTGGACTGTGCGAGTTGGGCCCAGTTGTTGTAGTGTATCCTGAAGGCGTATTTTACAGCCGTGTCAAAGAAGAATATGTTCCAGAAATTGTGGAAGAACACCTTTTAAAAGGAAGAGTTGTTAAAAAGTATCTTTACGGAGAAAGCGTCACAGAGGAAGGAATCAAACCTTTAGAGGAAACAACATTTTTCAAGAAACAGCAGAGAGTTGCTTTAAGAAACTGTGGTCTTATAAACCCAGAGGATATAAAAGAAGCAATTGCATTTGATGGCTATAAAGCATTGGCAAAAGTGTTGACTGAGATGACTCCAGAGCAAGTTATAGCGGAAATTAAAAAATCAGGCTTAAGAGGTAGAGGTGGTGGTGGCTTCCCTACAGGTATAAAGTGGGAATTTGCTTACAACCAAAAAGAGACGCCTAAGTACGTCGTTTGTAATGCTGATGAAGGTGATCCTGGTGCCTTCATGGACAGAAGCGTATTAGAGGGAGATCCTCACAGCGTTTTGGAAGCTATGGCTATAGCAGGATATGCAATTGGTGCTAACCATGGTTATATTTATGTAAGGGCTGAATATCCTCTTGCGGTAAAAAGGCTTCAAATTGCTATAGATCAAGCAAGAGAGTACGGACTTTTAGGTAAAAATATTTTCAATACTGGGTTTGACTTTGATATAGAGATAAGGCTTGGAGCAGGTGCTTTTGTCTGCGGTGAAGAGACTGCACTTTTAAATTCTGTCATGGGAAAACGCGGTGAGCCAAGGCCAAGACCTCCATTCCCTGCTGTAAAAGGAGTATGGGAAAAGCCAACTATCATAAATAACGTTGAAACTTATGCAAATATTCCTGCAATCATATTAAACGGGGCAGAATGGTTTGCAAGTATAGGTACTGAAAAGTCTAAAGGTACAAAGGTATTTGCTCTTGGTGGAAAGATCAACAATACTGGTCTTGTAGAAGTGCCTATGGGTACAACGCTAAGAGAGATCATATTTGAAATAGGTGGAGGAATACCGAATGGCAAGAAATTTAAAGCAGCTCAGACAGGTGGGCCATCTGGTGGATGTATTCCTGCAGAACATTTAGATACACCTATTGACTATGATTCGCTTCTTAATATTGGTTCTATGATGGGTTCGGGTGGACTTATCGTAATGGACGAAGACAACTGTATGGTTGATATTGCAAAATTCTTCTTGGAATTTACTGTCGATGAGTCATGTGGCAAATGTTCACCATGCCGCATAGGTACAAAAAGAATGTTGGAATTGCTTAATAAGATAACATCAGGGAAAGGCGAAGAAGGAGATATCGAGAAACTGGAAGCCCTTGCTAATTCCATAAAGGCATCTGCTTTGTGCGGATTAGGTCAAACAGCTCCTAACCCTGTTCTTTCTACCATAAAGTATTTTAGAGATGAATATGAGGCACACATAAAGGAGAAGAGATGCCCTGCAGGTGTTTGCCAAGCGCTTTTGAAATTTAGAATCGATCCAGATAAATGTAAAGGGTGCGGTATATGCGCTAAGAATTGTCCTACAAACGCTATATCTGGAAAAGTTAAGCAGCCTCATGTAATAGATCAAGATAAATGCATAAAATGTGGAACATGTATGGATAAATGTCCGTTTGACGCTATATACAAGAAATAGTAATGAAAGGAGTGCAAAACATGGATAAAGTTCGAATAACTATTGATGGAATTCCTGTAGAAGTACCTGCTAACTATACAGTATTGCAAGCTGCAAAATATGCGAACATTGATATTCCAACACTATGCTATCTTAAGGAAATAAATGAAATAGGTGCTTGCAGGCTATGTGTTGTTGAGATAAAAGGTGTTAGGAATCTCCAAACATCTTGTGTTTATCCTGTAAGCGACGGAATGGAAATATACACAAACACGCCTCGTGTAAGAGAAGCAAGAAAATCTAATTTAGAGCTTATACTATCTGCACACGACAGAAGCTGCCTTACATGCGTAAGAAGCGGAAACTGCGAATTGCAAGATTTAAGCAGAAAGTTTGGCATAGACGAAATAAGGTTTATGGGCGAAAATATAAAATATCAAAAAGATGAATCGTCACCTTCTATCGTAAGAGATCCAAATAAATGCGTATTGTGCAGAAGGTGTGTTGCTACATGCAACAATGTGCAGAATGTTTTCGCCATAGGCATGGTCAACAGAGGATTTAAGACTATCGTTGCACCGTCATTTGGCAGAGGTCTGAATGAATCACCATGTATTAGTTGTGGACAGTGTATAGAGGCATGCCCTGTCGGAGCAATATACGAAAAAGACCATACGAAGATGGTTTACGATGCGCTTTTGGATGAGAAGAAGTATGTTGTCGCTCAGACAGCTCCTGCTGTTAGAGTTGCACTTGGTGAAGAATTTGGAATGCCTTACGGTTCAATAGTGACAGGCAAAATGGTATCAGCTTTAAAAAGGCTTGGGTTTGATAAAGTATTTGACACCGACTTTGCTGCAGATTTAACTATAATAGAAGAAGGCAACGAACTTTTAAAGAGGCTTAACGAAGGCGGTAAGCTTCCTATGATAACATCTTGCAGTCCTGGATGGATAAACTATTGTGAGAGGTATTATCCTGAATTTATAGACAATCTTTCCACTTGCAAATCGCCTCACATGATGATGGGCGCAATAATAAAGAGCTATTTTGCAGAAAAAGAAGGTATAGATCCAAAGGATATTTTCGTCGTATCAATTATGCCGTGTACTGCTAAAAAGGGTGAAATAGACAGACCACAAATGATAGTAGATGGCATGAAAGATGTTGATGCTGTTTTGACGACGAGAGAGCTTGCTCGCATGATAAAACAGTCGGGTATAGATTTTGTAAGCTTGCCTGATAGTGAGTATGACAATCCACTTGGCGAATCGTCTGGTGCTGCTGTTATATTTGGTGCTACAGGCGGTGTTATGGAAGCTGCTTTAAGAACTGTTGCAGATATAGTTGAAGGCAGAGATATTGAGAATTTTGAGTACGAAGAAGTAAGAGGATTGGAAGGAATAAAAGAAGCAAAGATTGATATAGGCGGAAAAGAAATAAAAATAGCTGTAGCGAATGGCACAGGAAATGCTAAGAAGTTATTAGATAAGATAAAAAATGGCGAAGCAGAGTACCACTTCATAGAGGTTATGGGATGTCCTGGCGGTTGCATAATGGGTGGTGGACAGCCTATACACAATCCAAATGAAAAAGATTTGGTAAGGGAAAGCAGGTTAAAAGCTATATATGAAGCAGATAAAGACTTGCCGATTAGAAAATCCCACAAAAATCCAATGATAACAAAGTTGTACGAAGAATTCTTAACAAGTCCATTGGGGGAAAAATCTCATCATTTGCTTCATACAACCTATAGCAAGAAGGATCTTTATCCCATGAATGATTAAAAAATCTCCTGAAAGGGAGATTTTTTTTGCCATAAATAACATATTAAAAAAAGATTAGATTATGTCGAAATACAAAATATTTATGTTATAATTAAAAGGAAAAGTTTTAAAACAAGTGATTTGGGAGAAAATAAACAGAAGGAGTGGGAAGATGAAGAGAAGCAAGGGGATTGGTACGTTGTGCTTTTTGCTTTTAGTAGGTCTTCTTTTTGGCGGGTTTGTTGGAGACTTCCTTGCTAAGTACGTTCATGCTTTTTCGTACCAACAGATGATAGGAATGAACAGCCCAATAAGTATCGATCTAAATTTTATAAAAGTATCGTTCCTACTGGCTTTTAGGTTCAACTTGGGAACTGTAATAGGACTTATAATTGCTATATTTTCGTATTATAAGGTAAAATAATCTATAAAGATGAAAAGTGGAGTATATGTATATGGAAATTGTACTTGCATCTGGATCACCCAGGAGAAGCGAAATACTATCAAGTATTGGTGTGAATTTTTCTATAATACCAAGTGACGTAGAAGAAGTGACGGATGAAAAAGAGCCAGAGAAGATTGTCATGGATTTATCATGGAAAAAAGCATCATTTGTCGCAGAAAAATTAAGTGGTGATTTTTTAATTATAGGAGCTGATACAGTAGTTTTTGTTGATGGAGTCGTCCTTGGCAAACCTAAAAACAAGAGTGATGCATTTAATATGTTAAAGGCGCTGTCAGGGCGATGGCACCAAGTCTATACTGGTGTTACAGTCATATCATTAGAACAAAATAAAATAGTTAAAGAATATGAAAAAACAGATGTGTACATTAAAAGTTTAAGCGATGAAATGATATTTAATTATATAGAAAAAGGCGAGTACATTGATAAAGCAGGTTCATATGCCATACAAGGATATGGTTCACTTATTGTTGATAAGATAAATGGCGACTACTACAATGTAGTAGGACTTCCTATATCGAAGTTGCATGATATCTTATCGAGAGAATTTGATGTGCATTTGCTTTAGGGGGGTAATGTATGGGAGAGGAATCTCGCGTAACGATTAAAGATTTGCCAGAAGATGACAGACCAAGAGAAAGACTTATAAAATACGGGCCATCTGTATTGTCAAACGCCGAACTAATGGCTATAATTATAGGGACAGGAAATAAAGATGAAAGTGCTATAATGCTGTCACAAAGGCTTTTAAGCGAAGGCCATGGGCTTAAATACCTATTAGACACAGGTGTTGAAAGGCTTTCGGAAATCAAAGGCATAGGGTTGGCAAAAGCAGCAAAAATTAAGGCTGCGATTGAGCTGGGTCGTAGAATAGCTCTTACAGGCTACAGTGATGGCTATATCATAAAAAAACCTGATGATGTGATAAGCTTGCTTATGGATGAAATGAGATACTTAAATAAAGAGCACTTTAAAGTGGTTTTGCTTAATGTAAAAAATAAGGTAATTGCTGTTGACACTGTTTCAATAGGGAGTTTAAATACTTCTATAGTTCATCCACGAGAGGTATTTAAAGCTGCTATCGAAAGGTCAGCGTCTTCCATAATAATGGTTCACAACCATCCCAGCGGTGATCCTACTCCCAGCAGAGAAGATGTAGAAGTATCAGATAGGATTTATAAAGGTGGCAATTTAATAGGAATAAAGGTATTAGATCATATTATCATTGGTGATGGAATAGGTATAAGTTTAAAAGAAAAAGGCTATTATGATTTTGATAAATAAGGAAGGAGTTATAAAAAGGATGAAAGGATTTTCTAGGGATATAGGTATTGATCTTGGAACTGCAACAACACTTGTTTATGTTCAAGGTAAGGGGATTGTGTTAAGAGAGCCTTCTGTGGTGGCTATAAAAAATGACACACATACGGTTTTAGCCGTGGGTGAAGAAGCTAAAAAAATGGTTGGAAGAACACCTGGAAATATTGTCGCCATAAGGCCTATGAGAGATGGTGTAATCGCTGATTTTGACATAACAAAGATGATGTTGGATCATTTTATTGGCAAAGTAAATCCGAGAAAGGGATTATTTAGGCCGAGAGTGATAGTTGGAATTCCATCCGGCGTTACAGAAGTTGAAAAGAGGGCCGTAATAGAAGCATCACTGCAGGCAGGTGCAAAAGAAGCTCATACAGTGGAAGAACCGATGGCAGCAGCTATTGGTGCTGGTTTGCCTGTGGAAGAACCCACAGGAAGCATGGTTGTAGATATAGGTGGTGGCACTACTGATGTGGCTATAATATCTTTAGGTGGAATTGTCACAAGCAAGTCACTACGGGTTGGCGGAGATGAGATGGATGAGGCAATAATAAATTACATCAAAAGAGAATACAACTTGATGATAGGTGAGAGAACTGCAGAAGAAGTAAAAATTCAAATAGGATCAGCTTTTCCAAAGGCGAAGGAAGAATCGATGGACATAAGAGGAAGAGATTTGGTATCGGGGCTTCCAAAGACATTAAAAATTACATCGACAGAAATCTTAGAAGCATTAAAAGATCCAGTTTCCAGCATATTAGATGCTATCAAATTGACGCTTGAAAAGACTCCACCAGAGTTGGCAGCAGATATTATGGATAGAGGTATAATGCTTACAGGCGGTGGCGCTCTATTAAGCGGCATAGACAGGCTTATAAGGCAAGAGACAGGTATGCCGATTCAAATTGCCGATCAGCCATTGGATTGTGTAGCATTAGGAACAGGAAAGATCTTAGAAGAAAGTTCTCTGTTTAAAAGGGTCTTGACGCCTACCAGCAAGTTAAACTGAGAGGAGTGGTAAAGTGCCACGATTTCTCAAAAATAAACAATTTATATTTGTTATAGTTATAGCCGTGGCACTTATATCCGCCATGGCATATACTTATGGCGGTGGACGCAATGTAACGCCTATTGAATCAGCTATAGGCGGCATTTTATCACCTGTAGAAAAAGTGTTTTACTCAGTAGGTAACAGTATTTCCAACTTTTTTACTTCAATAAAAGAGATTGGAACACTTAGAGCAAAAAATGCTGAATTAGAAAAAGAAGTAATTAAATTAAGCAAAAATGACATCATGCTTCAGGAGTATATAAACGAAAATGACAGATTGAGGGACATGCTTAATTTCAAAGACAGCAATGCCAACATAACGACAAAACCTGCCAACATAATAAGCAAAAATCCGGGAAACTGGTTTAATACATTCAATATTGATGTTGGTTCAGACAATGGAATAAAGCCTAAAATGGCTGTTTTGGACGAGAAAGGCAACTTGGTTGGTATAATCACAGATGTTGGCAATAATTGGGCAAAAGTTCTATCTATAATTGATGTGGATAGTTCGGTGAGCGCTTTAGATGTAAGGACAAGAGACAATGGCATCGTCAGAGGAGATTCCAATGGAAATCTCAACATGATATATATACCAATTGACTCTAAAATAGAAAAAGGCGATGTTATAACCACATCTGATATGAGTATGTTTCCGAGAGGACTTATAATAGGCAGAGTAGAAAAAGTAGAAAAGGATGAGGGTTCACTTTTAAAGCAGGCTGTTATAAAGCCAGAGGCTGATTTCGAGAGATTGGAATTTGTACAAGTAGTGACAAACATGAAAACAACCGGGAATTGATTAAGACATTTGGCAGATTTACGGAGGGTAAAATGAGGAGCATTTATAAGTACCTTTTGATTGTATTTGCAATAGTTCTTCAAGCTACGTTGATGAAGTACATTGCTATATTAGGCGTTAAACCTGACGCCTTATTAATTTTAGTTATTGCTTTTTCTCTTTTAAATGGTTCTGGTGAAAGCATTACTTTAAGCCTTTTTGGTGGAATTTTAGTAGATGTGCTTTTTAATAACGCTATCGGCTTTGTGACAATTTCGCTTCTTATTGTGGCGTATTTGACAGGTATACTTAGCAAAAATGTCTTTAGAGAAAGTACATTTGTAGCCTTTGTGTTTGTGTTTTTAGGAACGATCCTTTACAACCTTATCATGATTTTTTCCATGCTCCTCATGAAATATGATTTAAATCCATCGTATTTGTTAAATGTAGTAATAGTTCAATCAATTTACAATTCCATAATAACTATTTTTGTGTACAAGTATATAATACGATTTAATAGTTTTGTTAAATCGAAAAAATTTTTTTTTAAAGTTTAGGTGGTCCAATTGAATGAAGGTTTGAAAAAACGGTTCAATGTATTGGGATGGGTAATAGCTTTGATGCTCATTACTCTTATAGGAAGATTGGTTTATCTGCAGCTTATAAAAGGTGACTACTATAAAGAGCAGTCATTAGGTAATGCGATAAGGTCCATAATCATTACCGCACCTCGAGGAGATATAGTAGATAGAAATGGAGTAAAGCTTGCTACAAATAGGCCCAGCTATTCTGTAGAGCTTCTAAGAAGCGATGCTAAAGGCGTCAATCTAAATGATGTCATTTTAAAATTGCTTAACATTCTCAATAAAAACGGTGTAAAGTATAAAGATGATTTACCTATATTTTTAGATAACAACAACAATCCTTATTTCAATTTTCAAAATCCCGATGAAAGCAATGTGTCGCAATCGGTCTTGAAACAGAGGGAATTGCAGTGGAAGAAAAATAACAATATTCCTTCAAATGCTACAGCCAGTGAAGCATGGCAGATATTGACAAATAAATTCAAAATATCAAAATCGCTGTCTCCACAGGATATTCGTGGAATAATGGCTGTTCAAGAGTTGATGTTAGAACAAGGATATACACAGTACAAACCTGTAGAGATAGCCACCGATGCTAATCAGCAGACAGTTGCAGAGATTGAGGAAAATCATTTAGATTTGCCTGGAGTCATAATAGAAGTCAAGCCAATAAGGCTATATCCATTTAAGACACTGTTGTCACAGACATTAGGATACATCGGCCGCATGACTGCTGAAGAATGGAAAAAGTACAGCCAAAAAGGTTATCAGATAACAGATCTTGTTGGGCATTATGGACTTGAAAGCTATTTGGAGAAGTATTTAAGGGGAACTGACGGTAAACAGCAAGTAGAGGTAGACAATTACGGCAGATTGATAAAAAAATTGGATGAGGTAAGTCCTAAACCCGGAGACACTGTGTACCTTACGATAGATGAAAAGTTGCAGCAGGTTGCTGAAGAATCATTGCAAAGGACCATGGAAAACATAAGGCAAACAAAAAGAGGTCCACATGGTGAATACTTGCCGGCAAATATCGGTGCAGTAGTCGTTACAGACATAAACACCGGTGAGATTTTAGCTCTTGCCAGTGTACCTGGTTACGATCCAAATATCTTTGCTTCAGGTAATCCGCCCAGCAGCATTGTAAATGAACTATTCAAGCCGAGGAATGCCACTATTGACCCAAGCCCTATATTTAATTATGCCACACAAGGTGCAGCACCTCCTGGTTCAACATTCAAAATGGTAACAGCGTTGGCAGCATTGGAATCTGGTGTAACGACTGTAAATGAAAAGTACGTTGATACGGGTATATATGCTCCTACCGGTCAAGAGAACTGGCTGTACGGCGAATACGGAAGGACGCAGGGTGCAGTAAATGTGTCAGAAGCAATAAAGTATTCCACAGATACGTATTTTTATGAGATGGGCCGCAGGATGGGAATAGATAAAATTGATGAGTATGCTCACATGTTGGGTTTAGACCAAAAGACAGGCATAGAGCTTTATGAGACGACTGGAATAATCTCCAGCAAGAAATTTAAAAGAGATTACAATTTATCAATTTTAAAGTCAATGGTTAGATCCGACGCAAATCCAAATGGCAAGATAACACAGGAACAGTATGATAAGATAGTAAGCTTAATTGACAAAGGCAATTTTAGCGATTACTCCACATTTTTGCAGCTTAAGAAGATGGGAATAACAGATCCTAAATTGCAGATGACCATATGGCAGTTGATGGATGCGACTAAGTGGACTTTGGTAGATACCACCAACGCATCCATAGGTCAAGGCAGCAATCAATTTACGCCTATAGAGATTGCAAGTTATTTGTCAACATTGTTAAACGGAGGAACAAGATACAGATTGCATTTGGTCGACAAAATAGTCTCTCCTGGTGGGAAGGTAATCGAAAAGGAAAAGCCAGAAGTATTAGACAAGATAAATATACCTCAACAATATTTAGATGCTATAAAGTTGGGAATGAAAGGTGCCACAGAAGAAGGCGGTACTGCCAGTGCAGCATTTGCTAATTTTCCAATACCTGTTGGTGGTAAGACTGGTACTGCTGAAGTAGGTTCCCATGGTACGAAAGTCATGCAGAACTACGCATGGTTTGTTGGCTTTGCACCATACGATAAGCCGCAGATTTTGGTAACAGCACTTATATATCAAGGGGGATCTGGCGCATATACAGCTCAGGTAGGTAGAGATATAATGGATGCTTATTTTGGCTTTACAAATTCAAATAATAATACAGCGTCAAATACAAATGTTAGTAATCATTAAAGAGGATTTTTTGTCCTCTTTTGTTTTTTTAAGAAGGAAAAACTTAAGTTGTGGAGAATATTATAATTAAGACTGTATTGGGAGGGCAAACAATGTTAAATGATTATGTAAAGATCCATGGTTCAAAAGATGGACTAGTGATAATAGCAACCGATGTTTCTGATATAGATGCCTTAAAAGAAAAGATAATAAATCGCATAGAGCGATCACTGACCTTTTTTAAAGGTGCACAGCTTACAGTAAAATTTCGAAATTTGAGCGTAGATGAAAAAAGCTTAGATGAATTAAAAGATTTTGTCTTAGAAAATTACGGTGTAAATGTAAAGTTTAAAAAGATTCAGGAAAGGCATCTAAAAAATGTTACAGGTGAAAATGACATATTTGATGGTTTGGAAGAAGGTATGACGAAATTTTACAATGGCACTGTAAGATCAGGTCAAGTTGTTAAGTATTACGGAAATTTAGTCGTATTAGGTGATGTGAACCCTGGTGGAATTGTACAAGCGTCAGGTAACATAATAATTATGGGGACTTTGAGAGGAATCGCACATGCAGGTATGTCTGGAAATCTTGATTCAATAATCGCAGCGTCTAAGATAAACGCGATGCAGCTTCGAATATCTAACATTATTTCACGTTCACCCGATAATGATATTGAGGCGTTATATCCAGAAATTGCTTTGGTTAAAAAAAATAAGATAATAGTCAAACCACTTTACTTGTATGGAAAAATATAGTAAAATAAACAATTAGAAGAAACAGAGGAATGGAGTGAAGGAAATGAGCGAAGTCATAGTAATAACATCTGGGAAAGGCGGAGTTGGAAAAACTACAACAACAGCTAATATTGGCACATATCTATCAATGAAAGGATTTAAAACAGCATTAGTAGATACAGATATAGGTCTTAGAAACCTTGATGTAGTTATGGGATTGGAAAACAGGATTGTGTACGACTTGGTTGACGTAGTAGAAGGCCAATGCCGCTTAAAACAAGCGCTTATAAAAGATAAAAGATTTGATGGGCTTTACTTATTGCCTGCGGCGCAGACAAGAGATAAGACAGCCGTAAATCCAGAGCAGATGCGCGCAATTACGGATGAGCTAAGACAAGATTTCGACTATATTTTAATTGATTGTCCTGCAGGTATTGAGCAAGGCTTTAAAAATGCAATAGCTGGTGCTGATAGAGCATTAGTGGTCACAACGCCAGAAGTATCAGCAGTAAGAGATGCTGACAGAATCATAGGCCTTTTAGAGGCCTCTGATGTAAGAGATCACATGCTTATCATAAACAGGATAAAGATGGACATGGTGAAAAGAGGCGACATGATGAACATTGATGACATCATGGATATATTGGCAATAGATTTATTAGGTGTTATTCCTGATGATGAAAATATAGTCATATCTACAAACAAGGGTGAACCTATAGTTGTAGATGAAAAATCGTTGGCTGGACAGGCTTACAGAAATCTGACGCAAAGGCTGATTGGAGAAGATGTTCCGATAATTAACTTAGACACAAATTATGGTTTAATCGACAGATTGAAGAGTTTATTTAAAATTTCATCCAGTAGGTAGTTTCAGGAGGTGTAATGGATGGACTTATTCAAATCGTTTGGAGGAAAAAGTAACAGTAAAAACGTAGCAAAGGAAAGATTGCAGTTATTGCTTGTTCATGACAGAGCCGATGTTTCCCCAAAATTTTTAGAGATGGTAAAAGGCGAGATAATGAATGTAATATCAAATTATGTTGAGATAGATGAAGATGGCTTAAATGTTGAAATAACAAAAGAGAGAAAGACAGATGATACGTTTGTTCCAGCATTGCATGCAAATATTCCCATAAAAAAGATGAAAAAAAATTTAAGATAACCGGTGGAAAGCCGGTTATTTTAAATTTGGTGAAATTATATCCATAATCAAATGTATAGTTAAATGGTGTGTTGTATGATATAATACTATTGTAATCATGAATACTTTCTATAGAGGGGAAATAGAAGTTAATGTTTAACAAGAAGTTGTGGAAAAATTTTGATTTTGCTTTGTTGATTACTGTTTTATTGATATGTGCGTTTAGCGCTGTAGTCATTTCCAGTGCGTCACATGCAGTTGAGACTGGTTCATACAAAAATGTGATTGTTCAGATTGTAGCTGTTTTATTTGGATTGGTATTTTTATTTGCCATAACGCTTTTTGATTACAATCAGATTGCCAGACTCTCAAAGGTAATCTATGTATTAAATATCTTAGTCCTCATTTCCGTTCTTTTTATCGGTAAAGTAAGTAACGGTGCTCAAAGCTGGATTCACGTAGGGCCCATTGATATTCAACCGTCAGAGTTTTCGAAAATAGCCCTTGTGTTGACATTAGCAAACTTATTTAATGAGATGGGTGAAATCAAGACTTTCAAAGATCTGGTAAATCCACTTATTCACGTTCTAATTCCCTTTGTGATTGTGATGTTGCAGCCGGATCTTGGTACTGCATTGGTTTTTTTAGCTATTTTTGTGGGTATGCTTTTTATTTCTGGTGTAAAACCAAAGGTATTTGCTGGGCTTATTGCGATGGGTATAGCTATGATGCCTGTAGCATACAAGATTTTAAAGCCTTACCAGAGAAACAGACTTCTATCGTTTATAAATCCAAATCTTGATCCGATGGGGTCAGGATACCATGTAATACAATCTAAGATAGCCATAGGCTCCGGTATGTTTTGGGGGAAAGGCCTTTACAACGGTAGTCAGACGCAGCTTTACTATCTACCAGAAGCTTGGACTGATTTCATTTTTTCGGTTGTAGGAGAAGAATTAGGCTTCATTGGTGCTACAGCTTTGATACTGTTGTACGCTTATATGCTTTATAGATGCTTTAGAATTGCGGTTATGGCAAAGGACAAGTACGGCTACTTGATAGCTGTAGGCATAATTTCTATGTTTACATTTCACATATTTGAAAACATCGGTATGACTGTAGGAATTATGCCAATTACAGGAATTCCCCTTCCTTTTATGAGCTATGGTGGCAGTTCACTGGTTGCTAATATGATTGCTATCGGGCTATTGCTAAATATTGGAATGCGAAGGCGAAAGATCAATTTTTAAATGAGAGGATGATTTGATTGAATATAGCTCTTATTGCGCATGATATGAAAAAATCTATAATGGTGGATTTTGCTATTGCCTACAAAGAAATATTAAAAAAATGCAACATATATGCTACAGGTGCCACAGGTCAACTGGTAGAGGAAGCTACTGGCATCAAAGTCAATAAATTTTTGCCGGGGCCTATGGGTGGTGATCAACAGATTGGTGCAATGATTGCAGAAAACAACATGGACTTAGTCATATTTTTGAGAGATCCATTAACGGCACAGCCACATGAGCCTGACATATTGGCACTTTTAAGGGTTTGCGATGTTCATTCAATACCACTTGCGACAAATTTGGCTACCGCGGAAGTGCTGATAAAAGGATTAGATGCAGGATTTTTGGAATGGAGAGATGCGGTTAAATAAAAAAATCATAAACCTCCTTTCTATGTAATATAAATATAGTAAAGGAGGTTTATCTTATGAAACCTAACAAATGGCAATATGTTAGCTATTCAAAAAATCGCATCAGTAATTTTAAAAAGTATTTTGGTCTTTTGGAAAACCAATTGATAGTTTGTCTTTTGATTTTAGGCGTAGTCATGCTTTTTAAAGCCATAAATGTTCCAGCTACAAATAAAACTGTAGACGAAGTGAAAACAGTCCTTAATTATAATTCTAACTATGAAAATACTAAAAAAGGGCTTAAACTTGTCATGAACAGGATACCTTCGTTAAAAGACGACGTTGTAAAAGTGTTTTCAAATAAAGCAGATGATTCAAAAAGTACTACAACTCAAGTTGTAAGTAGTGGGATGATAAGACCTGTTGATGGAGTTGTAGTGTCTACATTTGGTACAAAAGTAGATTCTTCTACTTCGAAAGAAGTGAAAAACGACGGAATTGACATAAGCGTATCCAGCGATAGGCCAGTAGTTGCTGTATTGGATGGAGAAGTCATGATAGCGGATAATGCTAATCCTGACTGGGGAAAAGTGGTTGTAATAAAACATGATGGTGACATACGCTCTGTCTATGCATACCTCTCTGAAGTAGATGTAAAAGTCGGAGATAAAGTGCTTAAAGGTCAGACGATTGGAAAAGTTAGCGCTGGCAGCAACAATAGTGCTATGATGCATTTTGAAATATGGGAAAACGGAAAACCAGTAGATCCTGAATCAAAGATAGACTTTAATCCAGCAATAAGTGATGTCAAAAATGAAAATTGACGATGTGAAAATAAAGGTAAACCCATTTACGTGGGTTTTTATATTGCTTCTTATATTAGCTGGTCTTTACATTGAACTTATTGATATAATCTTGACTGTAGCGATACATGAAGCAAGCCACTATTTCGTGGCAAAAAAATTAAATATAAATATGATTCAGATAGAAGTATTTCCTTTTGGAGGGGCGGCTGTTTTCGACAGTGAGATTTTTATAAGGCCTGATTTAGAGATCATCATTGCATTAGCAGGACCTTTGTCAAATGTTGTTTTTATTATGGTGCTTATTATAGTAAGCCAAATTATTGGAACGCAGTTGGAATACCTTATAAAAATTAATGTTCTAATGTGTGCATTTAACCTTTTGCCGGGTGTTCCTTTAGATGGAGGAAGAGCTTTGAAGTCTGTTTTATCCAATTTCATAGGTTTAACCAGAGCTAATAACGTAGCAGTCAAGATTTCATACGTGTTATCTTTATTGCTCATATACGGCAGTATACTTATGATTATAAATGGGAATAAAAATTATGTATTGATTACTATGGCTGTATTTCTCATAATATCTGCCAGAAATGAGCGGAAACTATCTCAGTATTTTAACTTGAGAGATTTAATATACAAAAAAGAAGAGTTATTTAGGCGTGGAGTTATGAATGTCAGGACAATAGCAGTGCTTGATGACCAAAAATTAATCAAAATAATCAATTGTTTTTTGCCATTAAAATATCATATAATAGTTGTGTTGGATAAAAATTTGAAAGAGAAAAAAAGACTTACAGAGACAGAGCTTTTTGATTTTGCCATTGAAAACGGACTTTACTTATCTATTGGCGAAATCTTAAGCAAGATAAAATAGGAGGTAACAATGTCAGATTTAAAAAACAAGATAGATGATTTGTTGATGAAAGTGAATAAACCTGCCAGATACACCGGCGGTGAAATAAATTCTGTGATTAAGGATGTAAATAAAGTTGAAATAAGATTTGCATTTGCTTTTCCTGATGTGTACGAAGTTGGCATGTCTCATCTTGGGCTTAAAATACTTTATAGTTTGATGAATGAACGAGATGACACATATTGTGAAAGGGTATTTGCTCCATGGATCGACATGGAAAGCCTGATGAGAGAAAAGGACATACCTCTTTTTTCACTTGAGACAAAAACACCTCTTAATATGTTTGATATAATAGGGTTTACTCTGCAGTATGAATTAAGTTACACAAACATATTAAATATGCTGAATTTATCTAAAATTCCAGTAAGAAGCAAGGACAGGAAAGGATATCCTTTGGTTATAGCCGGTGGGCCTTGTGCAGTTAATCCTGCACCATTGTCTGATGTTGTGGATTTGTTTGTTATAGGTGACGGTGAAGAAATTATAAATGAAATCTTGGATTTAGTAATATCTTGTAAAAAAGACAATGTACCGAAGGAAGAACTTTTAAGACGCGCATCTAAAATTCAAGGTGTTTACGTCCCATCATTATATGTAGAAACGTACAATGATGATAATACTATTAAAAGCATAAAGCCTATTGAAGAAGGTGTGCCTGCAATAATAAAGAGGAGAATTGTAAAAGACTTAGATAAGACATACCATCCAGACAAACAGATTGTACCGTTTATAAATATCGTCCATGATAGAATCGTGCTGGAGGTTTTTAGAGGCTGTACAAGAGGCTGCAGGTTCTGCCAAGCAGGTATGATCTACAGGCCTGTAAGGGAAAGGTCAAAAGAAACCCTTCTGCAATTAGCTGATAAATTGATAAAATCAACTGGATATGAAGAAATTTCATTGACTTCTTTGAGTACATGCGATTATTCACAGATAGAAAGTTTAGTATATGATCTTATAGAGAAGTACAAAGATATGGGGACTGGTGTAGCGTTGCCATCTACCAGAATAGATGCTTTTTCTGTCAATCTCTTAAATGAGATTCAAAAAGTCAGAAAGACTGGCCTTACACTTGCACCTGAAGCTGGAACACAAAGACTTAGAGATGTCATTAATAAGGGTGTGACTGAAGAAGATTTAGTAAATTCTACTAAAGAAGCATTTAAGGCAGGGTGGAAAAGCGTAAAGTTGTACTTTATGTTAGGTCTTCCAACGGAGACGATGGAAGATGTAAAAGGCATATCAGATCTTGCTCATTTAGTAGCTGATGTATACAAAGATGTGAATGGCAGCACAAAGGGTCTTAAGATAACTGTAAGCACTTCAACTTTCGTGCCAAAGCCATTTACACCATTTCAATGGTATCCTCAAGACGATATGGACTCCATAATAAATAAACAAAATTATTTAAAAGAGCTTCTTAGAGGAAAGATATTCAGCTACAACTGGCATGAACCAAATATGAGCTTTTTAGAAGCTGTAATCTCTAAAGGAGATAGAAAAGTAGGACAAGCAATTATTAAAGCATGGGAAAGTGGATGTAAGTTTGATGGTTGGGATGAGCAGTTTAAATTTGATAAATGGCTGGAAGCGTTTGAGAGCGTTGGGGTGGATCCAAAATTTTACGCTTATAAAAAGAGGGATTTTGATGAAGTTTTTCCTTGGGATATTGTGGATGTAGGCGTAAAAAAGGAGTACCTTAAAAGGGAATGTAAAAAAGCCATTGAAGGAAAACTTACAGGCGATTGCAGGTTGCATTGTACAGGATGTGGTATAAAAGATCTTGATGAAGGAGTTGTATGCTTTGAAGCTTAGAGCTAAATTTAAAAAAGATGGGGATTTAAAGTACATTTCTCATTTAGACCTTATGAGAACTATAGAAAGGGGTATGAGAAGGGCACAAGTAAAATTTTCACTGTCAAAAGGGTTCAATCCACATCCATTGATATCTTTTGGGCCGGCACTTAGCATGGGTGCGACAACTCACGGGGACTATTTCGATGTAGTGGTAGAAGGCGAAATTGACCCTAAAAAATTTAAAGATGATTTAAATAGAACATTGCCTGATGGCTTAGAGATCATCGATTGCTATATTGTCGATGATAAGGATTTGCTGTCAAACAGAGTGAAAGAAGCTGAATATACTGTAGATGTTTATTTGATGAGTCATGTGATAAATTTTCCTGATGAAATTAAAAGATTTTTGAGTAGAAGTGAGATATTTATAGAAAAGGAGTCAAAAAGTGGCAGCAAAGTCATCGACTTAAAAAATTATATTTTGGATCTAAAAATGCTTGATGCAAAAGGCAGCAAAATCACTCTGTACGTGAAGCTAAAAATTTATGAAGGTTCTCCAGGACCTATATATGTTGTAAAAGCTCTTGATGATTTTTTAGGACATGTTTTTAATATGGAGAAAGTCTTTGTAGACAGAAGAAACCTTATTTTAAATTGAGGTGTTTTGCTTGAAGAGAATTTTGTTTGATATAAGTGATAAATTTTATCAAGTAGCATATTTGGAAGATGGCTTGTTAATTGAATATCATGTTGAGCATTCTGATAAAAGAAGCATAGTTGGGAATATTTACAAAGGAAAAGTAAAAAATACTATAAAGGGTATGCAAAGTGCCTTTATTGACATAGGAATAGATAAAAATGCGTATTTATTTGTAAATGATGTTAAATGGATTTCGGAATCAAATCCTTCAATAACTAAATATGTGAAACCTGGGCAAGATATAATTGTTCAAGTCTTAAAAGATTCTATAGGGCTTAAAAATCCGAGAGTTACGACGAATATATCGCTGCCTGGAAAATATGTAGTGCTTATGCCTGATGCTGATCATGTTGGAATTTCCCACAGGATAGAAGATGAAAAAAAGCGAATGGAGCTAATAAATATAGCTAAAAGAGTAAAACCGGATAATGTAGGCATAATAATCAGAACGGCGGCACAATATGTCGGAGAAGAAGAATTTGAAAAAGACATAGTTGATTTGTGTAAATTGTATGAAGATATATTAAATAAATGTAAATTTGCTGATTCACCTGAGTTAATTTACGAGGAAGAAAATTTTATCGTTAAGTACATAAGGGATTTGTCGTCATTGATAGTGGATGAAATAGTGGTAAATGATATAACAGAATACAAAAAGATTTTTGATTATATAAAAAAGGAAGGCCTAAATATTTCAGTAAAATATGAGGATGGAGACTTAGTAGGTCTATATGGGATTGAGAAACAAGTGGAAAGACTGTTAAGCAAAAAAGTTTGGCTTAAAAGCGGTGGCTTCTTAATTATCGATGAGACAGAGGCTTTGACTGTTATAGATGTGAATACTGGTAAATACACAGGTAAGTCTTCACTTCATGAAACAATTTTAAAAACGAACATAGAGGCTGCGAAGGAAATTGCATTGCAATTGAGACTAAGGGATATTGGTGGCATCATTGTTGTAGATTTTATCGATATGGATAGTGATAATGACCGCCAGAAGCTTCTAAGAGTTTTTGAAGAATCTTTAAAAAGCGATAGATCAAAGTGCAGCGTACTTGGCTTTACACATTTAGGATTAGTAGAGATGACGAGAAAGAGAGTCAGGTCAAACGTAAGCGAATATTTGCAAGAGAAGTGTGATTGCTGTAAAGGCACAGGGTGTATCGTGTCAAGCGATATGATGCAACTTAGAATAAATCGCTCTATAGAGAGAATCTTAAGAAATACAAATGCTAAAAAAATAACTATAACTTCAAATCGCAGAGTACAAAGCATAATCGAGAAAAGCAATATAATAGAAAAGTACATGGAAAAATACGGTGTAGATATAAGCACCATCTGCAATAACAAACTTGATACTGATGAATTTTACGTAGATTATCAGTTGTAATTGACATTTTCATATTGTTATGTTAGAATACACTTTGTAGCCGCTCGGAACGGGTTTAAATACTTCATTGAAGTACCTTGGTTTCCGGCGAGACTGGTAAAGAGGAGGTGCCCTAATGTACGCAATTATAGAGACTGGTGGCAAACAGTACAGGGTTCAAGAAGGCGATATACTCAATATTGAGAAGCTTGATTGTGAAGCTGGCAGCGTATATTCCTTTGATAAGGTATTGGCTGTAGCAAAAGATGATGGAACTGTTGATTTTGGGAAGCCATACGTTAAAGATGTTAAAGTAGAAGCGAAAGTTCTTGAACATGGTAAAGGTAAGAAGATTATCGTCTTTAAGTACAAGCCGAAGAAGAATGAAAGAAAGAAACATGGTCATCGTCAACCATATACAAAAGTTCAGATTGAGAAGATCATGTAAAAATGATTAAAGTCAGCATATATAGAAATGATGATAAAGTAAAAAAATTTGAAATTAAAGGACATGCTGGTTATGATGTCTATGATAGGGATATAGTATGTGCCGGTGTTACGGCAGTGGCACAGACGGCTGTCCTTGGATTGGAATCAATTGACACAACTTCTTTAAAGAAGAAAGTAAGAGATGGCTATATGTACGTTGAAATAGAAAATTACGGTGTTGGTGAAGATGCCATAAAGTCTTGTGCTATTGTAGATACGATGGTGCTGGGGCTTAAAGACATTGAAAAGGACTATCCAGCGTATGTAAAGGTCTTTGATAGGAGGTGTGATGGATGAAACTGCAATTATTTGCTCATAAAAAAGGTATGGGAAGTACCCGTAATGGACGTGATAGCGAGGCAAAAAGGCTTGGCGTAAAAAGAGCTGATGGACAGTTTGTCTTAGCAGGAAACATTCTTGTAAGGCAAAGAGGTACAAAGATTCATCCAGGTGCTAATGTGGGCAGAGGAAAAGATGACACTCTGTTTGCATTAATTGACGGATATGTAACATTTGAGAGAAAAGGCAAAGACAAAAAACAGGTAAGCGTATATGAGAAAAGGAAAGAAGTCCTGGCATAAGCCGGGATTTTCTTTTTTATAATGGAATGTATGGTATAATATAGGTAAATCGAATATTTAGCTTAAGGAGCTGATATTGGTGTCTAAATGTGAAGATGAATTGTTGATAAAATACATAAATTTAAAAAGGCATGAGTACATAAATGACCTGCAAGTTTTGCTAGGATATGCACAGCTTGGTAAGTCTGATAAGATTTATGACTACATTCAAAAAATCATTGATGAGTGCAACAATGAGCGCAATGTATTTAATAGCGATATGGATAGTATCATGAATTTTATTAAAAATAAGATAGAAGAGAAATAAATTTAAAGTGGGTGATGATGTGTTTATAGACAGTGCGAAAATTTATATAAAGTCGGGAAATGGTGGAAATGGTGTTATATCATTTAGGAGAGAAAAATACGTAGCGTATGGTGGTCCTGACGGTGGTGATGGAGGAAAAGGTGGTGATGTGATATTTATTACCGATCCTAATATTTCTACTTTGATGGACTTTAAATACAAAAGAAAGTACGTTGCAGAAAGTGGTGAAAATGGCAGCGGAAATAACAAATACGGCAAAGATGGTGATGATCTTATTATTAAAGTTCCTGCTGGAACTCAAATAATAAGGGATGACACCAATGAGTTGATAGCAGATCTTGCAAAATCTGGGCAAAAAGCTATAGTTTTGAGGGGTGGCAGAGGCGGAAGAGGAAATGCAAAATTTGCTTCAGCAACTTTAAAAACTCCAAGATTTGCAGAAAGCGGCGAGGAAGGCAAAGAGCTTTATGTGAGATTAGAGCTAAAGTTATTAGCAGATGTAGGTCTTGTTGGATTTCCTAATGCTGGTAAGTCAACATTGCTTGCGTCATGTACAAATGCAAGGCCTAAAATAGCAAATTACCCATTTACAACCTTATATCCCAATTTAGGTGTCGTATACCATAAAGGAAAGTCTTTTGTCATGGCTGATATACCAGGACTTATTGAAGGCGCCCATAAAGGTGAAGGTCTTGGATATGACTTTTTAAAGCATATTGAGAGGACAAAGTTGATATTGCACATTGTGGATGTATCAGATCCGATGTCGGATCCTATAGACGATTTTAAGAAAATAAATGATGAAATGTATTTGTACAGTGACAGATTAAAAGAAATTCCGCAAATTGCTGTTTTAAATAAAATAGATGCAGTTGATCCGTCATCGATTAATTTAGATGATCTCATTGCAAAGATGAAAAATCTTGGATATGATGTCTTTAAAATATCTGCTATGACAGGTGATGGTATTGACGGACTTCTTGATAAGACGATAGAGATGCTTGACAAGTTTAAGGTAGATGTTGAGGAAAATACAGAAGACGTCATTATCTACAATATGCCAAAGGAAGATGAAACTGTTGAAATTGAAATAAAAGATGGCGTTTACTATTTAAGTGGAACGAAAATAGATAGATTGTTGAAAAGAGTAAATCTTCAAGATGAAAATTCACTTAGATATTTTGAAATGATATTAAAAAAGTCAGGTGTGATAGATATGCTTAAAGAAAAAGGATTTAAAGATGGAGATGCGATAAATGTTAGGGATTTTGTATTCGAGTATTATGAATAAAAGATATGCTGTTTATCCAATATTGTCTCTAAAAGTTTATTATTGTATAATTTACGTATGAAAATTGTTTTTGAATTTCAAGTGGAGGATATTTAGATGACTAATAAATTACAAAGGATTGGCATTATGGGTGGTACTTTTGATCCAATACATTTCGGCCACCTTGTTACAGCGGAGGCTGTCAGAGATCAATTTAATTTGGACAAAGTTATATTTGTCCCGTCAGGCAATCCGCCACATAAAGTCAAGAGAAACATTACTGATAAAAAAATAAGGTATTTGATGACGATTCTTGCTACCGTTACAAATCCATATTTTGAAGTATCTGCTATTGAGATAGATAGGGAAGGATACACATATACTATTGATACGCTAAAAGAATTTAAAAATATATACGGAGAAGAAACACAGATATTTTTCATAACAGGTGCTGATGCTATACTAGAGATTTTAACATGGAAAAACGCCGAAGAGCTTTTAAAGATGTGCAATTTTGTTGCTGCCACAAGGCCAGGTTATGCAGGTGATAGCATAAGCGAAAAGATCGAATATATCAAGAGAATATACGATAAAGAAATATTTCAGGTAACTGTGCCGTCATTAGCCATATCATCCACAGACATACGCAATAGGGTATTTGAAGGCAGACCAATCAAGTATTTGTTGCCAGAGTCTGTAGAAAGATACATTGAAAAAGCTGGACTTTATAAGAGAGGTTGATATTGTGGACTTTGAATTTTTTGCTGATAAATTGAAAAAATTATTAAGTGGTGAGAGATTTAATCATTCATTAGGTGTTATGGAGACGTCTGAAAAATTGGCTGTAAGATACGGTGCAGATGTTGAAAAGGCAAAAATTGCCGGATTACTTCATGACTGCGCAAAAAACCTTAGAGAAGACGAGCTTGTTGCCTTAGCAAATAAGTACGGAATTCAAATAGATGATATCTTAGAAAAATCGCCATATTTGCTTCACGGACCTGTTGGAGGATATATGATAGAAGACTACTTTGGCATACATGACGATGAAATAAAACGTGCCATAATGCTTCATACTACCGGAGATAGAGATATGACGCTTTTGGATAAGATAATATTTTTAGCTGATTATATAGAGCCAAACAGAAATTTTGATGGAGTAGAAGACTTGAGAGAGGCGGCATATAAAAACCTTGATGAAGCAGTGATCATGGCATTAGACGAAACAATAAAATATGTGATCGATAAAGGACAGCTTTTATATCAGAAAACAGTAATTGCTCGCAACGATATGATAATAAAGACAAAATATATTTGATAAAATTTTATGTTTGGAGGTACAACATTGGATAAGAAGAGCACCGATATAACATTAAAAATTTTAAAGATACTTGATGATAAAAAAGCACTTGATATTAAAGGACTATATGTAGGAGAGCTTACTACGGTTGCCGATTATTTTGTGATTGCCAGTGGCACGTCTACAACTCATGTAAAATCTCTATGTGATGAAATTTCAGAAAAGCTTGCTGAAGATGGCGTATATGTAAATCACATAGAAGGTTACAATTCGGCTACGTGGATATTGATGGATTACGGCAGTATTGTAGTTCATATTTTTACTAAAGATGAAAGAAGCTTTTACTCGTTGGAAAGGCTTTGGGGTGATGCCAAAGAAATAGCTCTTGACAATGCTTTATCAGATTAGTATAATGAATTTAATATAAACCTCCGTGGCCTGCAGAGAAGGCAGGGAGGTTTTTTTGTAATCTTGTATTCAATAAATTATTTAATCTTTAAATTAGTTTAATTTATATTTGAAGTTTTAGGGGGGGATATAAGTGCCTATAAAAGTACATCCACTATTAAAAAATTTTATACCAGTTGTAGATAGCATCGCCAAAACGTTTGGCAAGAATTGTGAAGTCGTTCTTTATGATTTTTCAAATTTGCAAAGTTCTGCAATTGCTGTTGGAAATGGACATATTACAGGCAGAGAGATTGGAAACCCTATACCAGAAGCTATTCTAAAATCGCTTAAGGCAAATAAAACTGACAACGAAGTCAATTTCAAAACTAAAGGAAGAGATGGAAAGATTCTAAAATCTACCATTGTATACATTAAAGATGATGCTGGAAGACCGATAGGATGTTTGTGCATAAATATTGACATTTCAGAATATATAATGGTTAAGAACACGTTAGAAGATCTCTGTGAGATAAGCGATGGGGAAGAAGCTCCTGCTGAGCCTTATGGAGGAAGCGTAAACGAAGTTTTAGAGAACATTGTAAACACTACAATAGAGAATTACGGGAAACCTGTCAACTTTATGTCTAAAGAGGAAAAAGTCAATATGGTGAAAATGTTAGATGCTAAAGGCACTTTCTTAATAAGAGGTGCGATAGACTATGTTGCAAAAATACTGTGCGTATCCAGATATACCATATACAATTACCTTGATGAAATAAGAGTAGGGGATGACCTTGGCAAATATTAAAATTGATTATAGGAATGTGCATAAGCTGCATTCCTTTAATATTTTGGTCTAAAATATATTTTTAAAGGTGGCGTATATCTTGTATACCGTATCTATTGAAAATTGTTCTTCTTATTCCCAAAATGATGTAAAGGTTGCATTGGAAAATTCTTTTAAAAATCTTGGTGGACTTGAGAAATACATAAAAAAAGGACAGAGAGTCTTTCTTAAGGCAAATCTTTTAAAGAAAAATAGACCTGATGATGCTGTAACGACACATCCTTCAATAGTTGAAGCAGTTGCAAATGCTATTAAAGCAATTGGAGCTATACCTATCATAGGTGATAGTCCAGCAGGGCCTTTTTCTTATAGAGCTTTAAAGTCGATTTATGAATCGACAGGCATGGCAGATGTTGCAGCAAGAACTGGTGCTGAATTAAATTATGACACAGAAGAAGTAGAAGTAAAAATACCGGATGGAAAGATTATCAAACAAGCTACATTCATGAAAGCACTTATGGAATGTGATGCTATTGTGTCAATGCCAAAATTGAAGACACATGGTTTGACAGTTTATACGGGAGCTGTAAAGAATCAGTTTGGTGCTATACCAGGGCTTGTAAAAGCTGGTTATCACCTTTCAATGCCGGATGTGAAAGACTTTGCAGATATGTTGATCGACATAAATACAATTTTAAAGCCAGTATTGACGATAATGGATGCTGTAGTTGCAATGGAAGGAAATGGTCCGTCTGCTGGACGTCCAAAAAAAGTTGGATTAATTATTTCATCGGATGATGTTTTTGCCCTTGATACAGTAGCTACGTCAATTATCGGTTTGAAGCATCAAGATGTGCCAACAGTTTTTATGGCTCAAAGACGTGGTTTGGGTCATATGGAAGATATAAAAATCGCAGGTATGAATATAGAAGATATAAAAATAGATGATTTTGATATACCTACATTAAGAGGTTTTAGCGTGACTGAAAAGATTCCAAAATTTTTGGTTAGATATTTAGATAGACATGTTAAACCATATCCAGTCTTTGATCATGATGCATGTAAAAGCTGTGGAATATGTGTAACCAATTGCCCTCCTAAAGCGTTAAAAATGGTTGAAAGCAAGCCAATTGTCGACCTTAAAGCGTGTATTAGGTGTTTTTGCTGTCAAGAGCTGTGTCCTCATAAAGCAGTAAGCATAAAAAAGCCATCGATTGCAAAGTTGTTTTATAGATAAAAAAGGGTTGTTCACCCTTTTTATTTTATGAAGATAAATTTATTTTTTGCCCTTTTTCTTAGCCACAGCAGAATTGATATCATCACTATGAATAACCCCAGAAAAAGTTCAACGTAGGATCTGATTGTGCTATAATCTTTCATTACAGTGGTTTTAGTTCCATTGTAGTATGTTCCTAAGTAATTTTTATAAACCGACTCATCCGCTATAAGCGGTACACTTCCAATGTATTTACCATTGAAAGTGAAATTGATCGAGCCTAACGTAGTGCCTTTCTTTACAGGTGCATTTATATTTTTATCGACCGAAATAGATGACTTAATACTGTTTTCTTGTCCTTTTGGCACTACATAGTAGAATGAGTCTTTTGCAATAAGGGGTAACTTAAACTTTACCTTTCCAATATCTACGTATGTTACGATTGAATTCTGCTCTAAAGGATTTACAAGATCAAAATTATTAAAACCATAGTTTAACAATTTTATCGTATCTGTCCATATGTTTGTACCTTCATCACCCATGATTACAGATATCAATCTGTGGCCATTTCTTGTAGCAGATCCTACAAAAACTTGATTAGCGGCAATAGTGTAACCCGTTTTTACCCCATCTGCCCCGTCGTAATGAAAGCTTGTGGGTTTTATTAATCTATTGCTAATCCAGAGATCTCTTGGCTTATCAAATTTGTTAGTAGGTGGTATCTGATAATGTATAGTGCTTACGATTTTTCTAAATGTAGCATTTCTCATTGCATACCTTGCTATCAAAGCCATATCATATGGTGTCGAGTAGTGCTCAGTATTTGGCAATCCATTTGGATTGACAAAATGGCTGTCTTTAGCACCAATTTCTTTTGCCTTCTCATTCATCAAATTTGCAAATCCTTGTATGCTGCCACCAATATGGTCAGCTACTGCAATTGCAGCATCATTAGCAGACTCTAAAAGCATAGCATAAAGCAATTGCTCTAATGTAAGTTTTTCTCCCGGTACAAGGTAGATAGAATTTCCATCAATATTTTTGACATCATCATTTACAGTTACTACATCATTTAATTTCCCTTTTTCAATGGCGATAATCGCTGTTAAAATTTTTGTCGTGCTGGCAGGATACATTCTTTGATTCATATTTTTGTCGTAAAGGACTTGACCAGTAGTGAAATCCATCAGTACCGCTGTAGGCCCTACAATTTGCGGTGGATTTTCCATTCCATATACTTTTGGTATAAAATTAATCAAAAATATAATAACCGTAATAATAGAAACTATTTTTTTCATGCTTTTGCCTCCATATACGCTTATAATTTTAGTATATCAAAAAAATATGAAATTTAAAAAGGAATTTATATAAAAATGTAGAAATATTTATATAGCAAAATCGAAAGAGGTGGAGTATGTTTAAATTAACCAAAAGTCAACAATATGGAATTATTGTTTTATTGATAATAGCTTCATTATTAACGGGGTATTTTGTCTTTGAAAGAAGCAAAACTCAAAAGAATGATGATATTGTCAACATTAAAAGCGATAAGAATTTAATAAACAATTCCAATACAGGTGAACCAATAGAAAATGAAAAGTCCAAAGAAATAAAAGTGTATGTAACTGGTCTTGTTAAATCGCCTGGGGTATATACTATGAAAGAAGGTGACAGAATCGATGATGCTATAAAACTGGCAGGAGGGCCGTTGGATGATGCAGATCTTTCAGATATAAATTTAGCTGAAAAGTTAAAAGATGAGCAGATGATAAAAGTGCCGAAAATAGGAGAAAATGATGTTTCCAATGATAAATTCAGCAGTTCTAATGCACCAAATGGCAAGATAAATATCAATACGGCTACAAAAGAAGAGCTTGATACACTGCCGGGAATTGGCGAAGTCACTGCACAGCGCATAATAGATTTTAGAGAGCAACATGGCAATTTTCAAAGAATAGAGGACATCATGAATGTTTCAAGGATTGGGCCAAAGCTTTTTGAACAAATAAAAGATAAGATAACAGTTAATTGAAATGTAAATTTGTTCCATATAGAACATGATGGGGAGAAATTATGAAGAAATACGTGTCAATACTTTTGATATTTCTATTGCTGTTTTCAAATATTAAGACGACTTATTCTGACCCTGCATCAGATTTAAAAAATGCACAGATTGAGGAACAAAAAATCATAATTGAGCTATTTAATTTAGATATGGAAAAAGTAAGAGCATCAAATTTATTGGAAAAACTCAATTCTGAAATCACAGATACAACAAAACATATCGATTCAATGGAAAAAGAGATATCAAGCATAAGCAGAGAAATCGTGAACGAGAGAAATAATATAAAAAGTTGGTTTAGGTTTTTGTACATGAATGGTACAAACACCATATTATCTCTTTTACTGATGTCAAACAACGCATCAGAGCTTTTGCACAGATTGATATACATAGATATAATTACTAATTACTTTTACAGCAAATTAGATCACATAAATTACCTCTTAAAAAATAAAAAAACTGAAGAAGAGGTATTAAGCCATCAGAGAGATGAATTGAGGAAAAAAATAGAAGAACAAAAAAATGCGATTTTGACTTTAAATAAATTAGAAAGCGAAAAAAGTGCAATGCTTGATAATATTAAAAAGCAAATTAACGATTACCAAAGAATATTAGACATAAGTGCATCGGTGGAAAGTGGCATACCATCTCTTGATTTTTTGCTAAATAATATTTCAAAACTGCCTTGGAACAGCCTTCAGCCTGATAACTTCGATATTCAAATTGATTCGGTATCAGCATCATTTAGCGATGAATCAATAAGCAATATGATTGACAATTATAATGATGTATTGAAAAATGTAAAGATCATATTCGATGATAGCGGATTTACTTTATCTGATGGGGATAATTATACTTTATATGGAAATTTTAAGGTGAATGATGGAAAAATTGATTTCAACGTTACGTCAATTAATGTAAAAGGTGTGGAGATAACGGGAGAAGACTTAAACAATATTATAAAAAACTACAATACTGTTTTGGATTTTGAAAGTCCATTAAAACAATATAAATTAGTGAGTGTTGAGACAAATGCGGGTGAAGTGAAGTTTACATTGTCAAGAATAAAATAAAAATATTTTTCTTTGGCTATTTAGTGTGTTAGACTTATATTAGATTCTTATGAGGAGGAGTAGCTATGAAAGAAATAGTTTTAGCAGGTGGATGTTTTTGGGGTGTCCAAGCCTACTTTGACACCATAGACGGGGTAATTGAGACGAAAGTTGGATATGCAAATGGAAACAAGGAAAACCCAACATACGAAGAAGTGTGCACAAATACGACAGGTTTTGCTGAGGCCTGTTATATAAAATACGATGAGAGTATTATATCGTTAGAAGATTTACTGAGAAGCTATTGGAAGATCGTAGATCCTACACTTAAAAATAGGCAAGGCAATGACATAGGTACGCAGTATCGTACGGGGATTTACTACATAGATGATGGCGATCTTAATGTGATATTAAGATCTAAGGAGGAAGAGCAGAAAAAGTATGAAAAGCCGATCGTGACTGAAATTGAACCGCTTAAAAATTTTTACGATGCTGAGGAATATCACCAGAAGTACCTTAAGAAAAATCCAAATGGTTATTGCCATATACCAAGAGAACTTTTTGAAAAAGTAAAATGAAGGGGCATTTTTAGTAAGCCCCTTTTTAATCTATTTTCCGCTTTTGATGGAGTGAGCTATTCTAGAACATGCCGCAGCAACTATTGCGGCGACCAAATCATCTATAAATGTATTGCACCTTTCGTCTTTATGTTCATTTAATGTTCCTATTATGCCGAGTTTTACTTTATCTAAGTAACCATAGTTAGTAAGCCCAATTGATCCGTAGATGTTTGTAATGCTTAAGGCTAAGATTTCGTCAATCCCATATAGTGGTTCATCTCTTTTAAGAATTGATAGAAGTGGTTCTTCTAACATGTTTTTCTCTGCAAGTTTGTCAAGGGTTATGCCTGTCAATACGGCATTTTGAACTTCTCTTTTGTCTAAAACTGCATTTAAGCTTTCTATTGCCTCATCCATAGTTAGATCGTAATACTTTTTTTGAAGCTCTAATACAAGTTTAGCCATGTCTTCAATATCTACTCCACGTTCTTTTAACAAATTTATGATTATATCCTTCATTTTGCGCCTCCTTAAAATATTAATGTCGTGTAACCATATATTATGTGCAATTGTTGAAAAATATTATATATTAAAGTATAATCTAAATTAGTTTTAAATCCAATAGACAGCTGGAAAGGGATGTTTATATGAAAGATGTTAGAGTTAGGTTTGCACCAAGCCCAACAGGCAATTTACATATTGGCGGTGCCAGAACAGCGTTATTTAATTGGCTTTTTGCAAGGCACAACAATGGAAAGTTAATTTTAAGAGTTGATGATACAGATTTAGAGCGTTCAACTGGTGACTCGATGAAGGCCATATTAGACGGACTTAAGTGGCTTGGCATCGATTGGGATGAAGGGCCTTTATACCAGTCAAAAAGACTTGAGCTGTATAAAAAGTATGCTGATGAACTGGTAAGACAAGGCAAAGCTTATTATTGTTTTTGTACAAAAGAAGAGCTTGATATAATGAGAAGCGAAGCGCAAAAGGCTGGAAAACCACCTATGTATACAGGCAAATGTAGGAATTTATCGCCTGACGAAGTAAAAAAGTACATGGATGAAGGCAAAAAATACGTCGTACGTCTGAAAGTGCCAAAGGAAGGAAAAACGGTAGTGCACGATATAATCAGAGGAGATGTTGAGTTTGACAATTCAACGTTTGATGATTTTATCATAATGAAGTCGGATAATATGCCTACATACAATTTTGCAACGGTAATAGATGATTATGATATGGAGATAAGCCATATAATAAGAGGAGAGGAGCACTTATCAAATACTCCTAAGCAAATTCTCATATACGAAGCATTAGGATTTGAAAAACCAGAATTTGCACACGTTTCGATGATATTGGCGCCTGACAGAAGTAAACTCAGCAAAAGGCATGGGGCTACGTCTGTGCAGGAGTTTAGAGATTTAGGATACTTGCCTGAGGCAATCATAAACTATATCACACTTTTAGGATGGGTTCCGTCAGATGGTGAAGAAGTGTTTACAACAGAAAAAAGTGTAAGAGAATTTACTTTAGATAGGGTATCTAAAAATCCAGCTATATATGATACAAAAAAGCTTACTTGGCTAAATGGCATTTACATAAGAGATTGTGATATAGATAGGTTGACAAAAGAAGTCATACCGTTTTTGATTAGCAAGGGATTAATAGGTGATGAATACGATTATGATTATATAAGAAAGATTGTAAGTGCTGTAAGAGAAAGGGAAAAGACTTTAAGCGAAATAGCTGATGCCATGTCATACTACTTCAAAGATGACTTTTTATACGATGAAAAAGGCGTTAAAAAGTATTTTGAAAAAGATGGAGTCGAAAACATACTTAGAGAAGCCATCAAAGCACTCAAGGCAGTAGATGATTTTAATTTGATTGAAACTGAAAATGCCTACCGGGATTTGATAGAAAGGCTGAACATAAAAAGTGGTGATTTGTTTCACCCGACAAGACTTGCTATATCTGGCAGAACGTTTGGACCAGGTTTATTTGATATAATGGAACTATTGGGCAAAGAAAAGACTGTTGAAAGGATAGAAAAAGCCATAAAGTATATTGAAAGCATTAAACAAAAGTAAGAGGATATTCTGTTCTCTTACTTTTGTTTAAATATAATTTTTATGGTAAATTTAATTAGGAGATGAACCTATGGGAAAGCTTTATTTGGCATATGGCAGCAATATGAATTTTACAGAAATGATGAAAAGATGCCCAAATGCACAATTAATTGGCCCTGCCATAATCGAAAATTGGAAACTGGTATTCAAAGGTAAAGACGGTTTTGCTTATGCCACAATTGAACAATCAAATGGCAGTTTTGTTCCGTCTCTTTTGTGGGAAATAGGAAAGAAAGATGAAGATGCTTTGGATAAATATGAAGATTATCCGGATCTTTATAGAAAAGAATTTGTAGAAGCAATTTGCGAAGGCAAATCAATAAAAGCGATGACATATATAATGAATTCGGGGTATGATATAGGAAAACCAAGCAAAAGGTATTATAATATCATAAAGCAAGGTTACATAGACGCAGGTTTTGACGTTGAACTTGTAGAAGATATTTTAAGAAATTAACATAAACGTAACGTGTACTTAATATGGACATAACAATTTTCTTGTAATATAGATGTTGATAAGTAAATATAAATTTTTAGGTTGGAGATGAAGAGAAACCGTTAATGTGATTAACAATTTCATAGATAAATTGTTAATCTGTAGTGGTTTCTCTTTTTAATGTAATATGCGTCTTTTTATATTAATTTTTGTTAGAGAAAATTTTATTGCAGGACTGAATTTGACTATTCGATGGAAAGGGACTATAATATAATATGAAATTTGTTATAAATTTAACTAATAGGAGGTTATAAAAATGTGGGAAACAAAGATTAATCCTAACAAGATTTTTGAACTTCGCTGCAAAAATACGATTTATTTTGGTGCTGGCAGTATACATAAGATAAAGGATATATTAGAAAATCTAAAAATTAATGGCATTAATAATGTTATTTTTATAACAGGCAAAGGATCGTATAAGACTAGCGGTGCTTGGGATGTTGTAAAACCTGTATTGGAGGAGCTTGATTTAAAATATTCGCTTTACGACAAAGTTGGTCCAAATCCTACAGTTGATATGATTGATGAAGCAGCAAAAATCGGACGTGAATCTGGAGCAAAAGCTGTAATTGGAATTGGTGGTGGTAGTCCGATAGATACTGCCAAAAGCGTAGCTGTACTTTTAAAGTATACTGATAAAAATGCAAGAGAACTTTACGAGCAGAAATTTATACCTGATAAGGCTGTCCCTATAATAGCTATAAATCTTACACATGGTACAGGAACGGAAGTAGATAGATTTGCAGTAGCTACTATACTAGAGAAAAATTATAAGCCAGCTATAGCTTATGATTGCTTATACCCTATGTATGCTATAGACGATCCTTCGCTTATGACAAAGCTTGACAAAAAGCAGACGATAGCAGTTACCGTTGATGCTTTAAATCATATTACTGAAGCAGCTACAACGCTTGTTGCATCTCCATATAGCATTCTTACGGCTAAGGAAACAGTAAGATTGATTGTTCGTTACCTTCCTGCTGCTGTAAATGATCCATTAAATCTTGTAGCAAGATATTATCTTCTGTATGCTTCTGCATTAGCTGGTATATCTTTTGACAATGGCCTTTTACATCTTACTCACGCTTTAGAACATCCTTTAAGTGCTGTAAAACCTGAAATAGCTCACGGGTTAGGACTTGGAGCAATATTGCCAGCAGTTATAAAAGCTATTTATCCAGCTACAGCAGAAGTATTGGCTGATGTATATAGTCCTATAGTTCCTGGTTTAAAAGGACTGCCTGCTGAGGCGGAGTATGTTGCAGAAAAAGTTCAGGAATGGCTTTTTAATGTAGGGTGCACTCAAAAGTTATCTGATTTTGGGTTTACGAAAGATGATATTCCTAATCTTGTGAAACTTGCTAAAACAACTCCTTCCCTGGATGGATTGTTATCTATTGCACCTGTTGAGGCTACTGAATCTGTCATTGAAAAGATTTATTTAGAATCTCTTTAACTTTGATAAAAAATTGTCTTGTTTTGTTAAATTTATTACGATTTTGTTAAATGATTAGACAATTTGTTGTTTTTAATGTAAAAATATTTGACATTAGTTATATAAATATATAATATATCATTAAGTGAAAAATTATGTCTGGTATAAAGCCAGACATAATTTATTACTAAACTTTGGAGGTGTGAAAACAATGAACGAAATTTTGGAGAAGAAACAATTGAATCCTACTGTCAAAATGATGGTTATAAATGCTCCTCTTATGGCAAGAAAGGCAAAACCTGGACAGTTTGTCATAGTGAGAGTAGATGAAAAGGGTGAACGCATCCCTTTGACTATAGCAGATTACGATGGTGAGAAAGGAACTATCACTATAATATTTCAGGAAGTCGGTATGAGCACTAAGAAATTAGGTACGTTAAACGTTGGAGATAGATTACATGACTTTGTAGGACCTTTGGGAAAACCTGTTGAATTTTCAAAAGATACTAAAAGAGTATTGGCAATCGGCGGTGGTGTTGGAGTTGCGCCATTGTATCCAAAAGTAAAAATGCTAAATGAGATGAAAGTATCAGTAGATAGCATAATAGGTGGCAGAAGTGCGGAATACGTGATATTAGAAGACGAAATGAAAAAAGTTAGTGAAAACCTTTATATAACGACAGACGATGGTACGAAAGGACGCAAAGGCTTTGTGACAGATGTATTAAAAGAATTAATAGAAAAAGGCAACAAATACGATGAAGTAATTGCGATAGGACCACTGATAATGATGAAGATGGTATGCAATATAACTAAAGAATACAACATACCTACTATGGTCAGCATGAACCCAATAATGGTAGACGGAACTGGAATGTGTGGTGGTTGTAGAGTTACAGTTGGAGGAGAGACAAAATTTGCCTGTGTCGATGGTCCGGCGTTTGACGGTCTTAAAGTAGACTTCGATGAGGCGATGAGAAGACAGAATATGTATAAAGATATGGAGAAAAAAGTATTAGAAAAATATGAGCATGAATGCAAGTTAGGAGGCATCTTAAATGGCTAATATGTCGCTAAAAAAAGTACAAATGCCCGAACAGGAACCAAATGTACGAAACAAAAACTTCAAAGAAGTTGCATTAGGGTATGAAGAAAACATGGCTGTAGAAGAAGCCGAAAGATGTATTCAATGCAAGAATCAGCCATGTGTAGAAGGCTGTCCTGTTCACGTAAAAATACCTGAGTTTATCAAACTGATAGCAAATAGGGACTTTGAAGGAGCATATCAAAAGATAAAAGAGACAAATAATTTACCTGCAATATGTGGAAGAGTATGTCCACAGGAAAGCCAGTGTGAATCAGTATGTACAAGAGGTAAAAAAGGAGAGCCTGTAGCCATCGGCAGACTCGAAAGATTTGCAGCAGATTGGCACATGAAAAGCAAAGAAGACAAAATAGAGAAAACAGCAACAAACGGCAAAAAGGTTGCTGTTATAGGATCTGGACCTGCTGGATTATCGTGTGCAGGTGATCTTGCTAAAATGGGATATGACACAACCATCTTTGAAGCATTTCATACACCCGGTGGAGTTTTAATGTATGGTATTCCTGAGTTTAGGCTTCCAAAAGAAATAGTGCAAAAGGAAATTGATTCGTTGAAAAAATTAGGAGTGAAAATTGAGATAAACATGGTTATAGGCAAAATACTTACAATAGACGATTTATTTGATATGGGATATGAGGCAGTGTTTATAGGGACAGGTGCAGGATTGCCTAAATTTATGGGTATACCTGGAGAGAACTTAAATGGAGTTTACTCAGCAAATGAATTTTTAACTAGGATTAATTTGATGAAGGCTTATGACTTTCCTAATAGTCCAACCCCAGTAAAAGTAGGTAAAAAGGTTGCCGTTATTGGCGGTGGAAATGTAGCAATGGATGCGGCAAGATCCGCAAAGCGCATGGGAGCAGAAGAAGTGTACATCGTATATAGAAGATCTGAAGAAGAAATGCCTGCAAGGCTTGAGGAAATACACCACGCCAAAGAAGAAGGAATCATATTTAAGTTATTGACTAACCCTGTAAGAATAATTGGTGATGAAAGTGGCAATGTAAAAGGAATCGAATGTGTGAAGATGGTTTTAGGTGAAGTAGACGAGTCAGGAAGGAGAAGACCTGTAGAAGAAAAAGGTTCTGAACACATAATAGATGTAGATACGGTTATTGTAGCAATAGGACAAAGTCCAAATCCACTTATAACATCCACAACAGAAGGGCTTGATAAGCAAAAATGGGGCGGAATAATAGTCAACGAAGAAACATTGGAGACAAGTCGTAAAGGAGTTTTTGCAGGTGGCGATGCTGTCACAGGTGCAGCAACGGTTATACTTGCGATGGGGGCCGGCAAAAAAGCCGCAGCATCTATAAACAAATTTTTGAGTGAAAAGTAATTTTTAACTGTAAAACACCATTTATTGCGTTGTATATAGTTAAATGCAATAAATGGTGTTTTTTATCTAAAATTATAACTTTAAACATAAAAAAAGCACCGCTTTTTAAAGCGATACTTTTAGAAGTAGCCTTAAGGGGAGTCGAACCCCTGTCTTCGCCGTGAGAGGGCGATGTCCTAGGCCACTAGACGATAAGGCCAAATATTGGCTGCCGAACTAGGATTCGAACCTAGACTAGATGATCCAGAGTCACCGGTGCTACCGTTACACCATTCGGCATCAACTGACAGAACTTATTATAGCATGGGTTTTTATTTTTGACAAGAGGGTGTTAAAAAATTTTATAAAAAAATCAACTTGCCTTAAGTGTTTACATATTAATATAAATGCTATATAATATCCTTTGAAGTTATATACTGTATACATAAAAGGGGGGATATGACAATGGCACATATTATTACAGATGAATGCATAAGCTGTGGTGCTTGCGCTGCAGAATGCCCTGTAGATGCTATTCACGAAGGCACAGGAAAATACGAAGTGGATGCTGATACATGTATAGATTGTGGTGCATGTGAACCAGTATGCCCGACAGGAGCTATTAAGGCTGAATAAGATTAACGAAAAGTCCCTCTCGGGGCTTTTTGTTTAATTGACTTAAAAATTTCAAAGTGGTATAATCTACAATAATATATTTTAGATAGATTAGGAGGAGTCATAATGCCTGTAGTTTTTCTTAATGGTGAGTTTGTAGACAGTGAAAAAGCGGCCGTTTCGGTTTTTGACCATGGATTTCTTTATGGAGATGGTGTTTTTGAAGGGATAAGGGCGTATGATGGTGTTGTTTTCAAATTGGATGATCATTTAAAGAGACTTTACAACATGGCTAAGGCACTTCTTTTAGATGTACCATATTCTAAAGAAGAAATGGCCGATAAAGTCTTAGAAACTGTAAGGAGAAACAACTTAAAAGACGCATACATAAGATTAGTTGTTTCAAGAGGGAAAGGCGATTTAGGGCTTGATCCTTATAAATGTTCAAAGCCTACAGTAGTTATCATTGCAGATAAGATTACATTGTATCCTGATGAGATGTACCAAAATGGGCTAAAAATTATCACATCTACGTTTAGGCGCAACTCCATTCAAACATTAGACCCACAGATTAAATCTCTAAATTATCTTAACAATATATTGGCAAAGATTGAAGCCGTGAAAGCGGGATATCCAGAGGCTCTTTTATTAAACTTAGAAGGTTATGTTGCGGAATGTACAGGTGACAATGTTTTTATTGTATCTGACGGTATTTTATACACACCACCATCTGCGGCTGGAGCCTTAGGGGGCATTACAAGAGCTACTGTCATTGATATAGCAAATAAACTTGGAATACCAGTTGTAGAAAAGTATTTTTCACTTTTCAATGTGTATACTGCAGATGAATGTTTCTTGACTGGCACTGCCGCAGAAGCAATTCCTGTAACTGAAGTTGACAAAAGAGTCATCGGTAACGGCAAACCTGGTGAGATTACGAAAAAGATTATTGAGGAATTTAAAAATGTGAGAACTTTGTACGGAACAAAGGTATATTAAAAAGGCGCATGGCTAGTCCATGCGTCTTAAACTTTAAGGAGGTTATATGGTGGAGAAGTTGTATTATCATGACAGTTATAAAAACTCCTTTACTGCAAAAGTCATCGATATTAATGTTACTAATGAATATTGTGAAGTTATACTTGATAAGACGTATTTTTATCCTGAAAGCGGTGGACAACCAGCAGATAGTGGATTTATTGACGGCATAAAAGTTGAAAATGTCTTTTTAAGAGATGATAAGGTCATCCATGTTTTGAAGACACCTCCTAAAAATGATTTGGTAATTTGTGAGATAGATTGGGAAAAGAGATTTGACAATATGCAACAGCATAGCGGTCAGCATCTTCTGTCAGCAGTATTTTATAAGTTATTTAATGCAGAAACAGATAGCTTTAGCATTGGAGATGATAGCTCACATATTACATTGACCAATAGCAACTTAAGCGAAGATAACCTTAAAGAAGTTGAGATTGAAACAAATAGGCTTATATATTTAAATTTACCTGTTACTTCGTACTTTGTAAAAGACGATGATTTGAAAAAATTACCCTTAAGAAAAAAGCCTAAAGTTGACGAAAATATAAGAATAGTGGAAATTAAAGACTTTGACTATTCACCGTGTGGTGGTACCCATGTAAAAAGCTTAGGTGAAATAGGAATTGTAAAGATAAAAAAATTTGAAAGAACGAAAAAGGGTTTAAGGATCGAATTTGTTTGTGGCTTTAGGGCGTTTAATGATTATCTTGAGAAGAATAATTACATAAACAGTTTAATAACATCGCTATCTGCAAAAGAAGAGGAGATATTAGAAAAAGTCAATAAAATATTAGATGAAAATAAAGAGCTAAAAAAGGAATTAATTAAACTAAAAGATAATATACTTCAATATGAAGCTGAAAAATTAGTCGCAGAATCAGTAAATTTAAAAAACTTTAAGTTGGTGACAAAAATTTTTAATGATAGAGATATGAAAGAACTGCGAGTTTTGTCTCAAATAATCACCAAAGGAAAAGGGTTTGTTTGTATTTTAGGTGGGATTACAGACTGTGGTAATATTGTCATATCAAGATCAGATGATGTCGATATAGATATTAATTCATTTTTCAAAGAGATATTGGATGTCATAGAAGGAAACGGTGGAGGTAATCAAAAAATATGCCAAGGAAGTGGTAAAGTTGAGAAAGTGGGATTAGCGTTAGACAAAGCAGTTAACTTGATATCAAAATATAAAAAAAAATTTAAGAAGCATGCAGGAAAATAATAACATTTATAGAATATATAACTATAGTTAGAATATTCTATAGGAGTTGAGCTAAAATGGAAAACATTGAAACGTCATCGTTAAAAGACTTGTTGGAAAAAATTAGGCAAAAAATTTCAAATGATGACATATTAAGATGTATTAGTAATGGCGAAATTTTGACAGTTAGCGAGGGATGTGAAGATTGGGAGATAGAATATGGACGAGATATAGTAGATATATTCAAGAAGTTGTCAAAATTAGTGGAAAAAATTAGATGAAATTTCTACATTATCCTATTGAATTTTTTGGTTCCTAATGATAAAATTGTATATGCGATTTTTAGAAAAGGGGAACTAATGATGTACAATAAGATATCTACATTGGAAGAACAGATTAGCAATTTACGAGATGAACTTGATGATTTGATAAAGCAAGAAGAAGTAAAATACGAGATGATTCTTGACCTAAGCCGTAAACTCGACGATCTAATCGTGCTATATTGTACGACGAAATCGAAAAAATATCGCACAAATGGTGATATTGTCCAATAAATATGCTATAATAATCTAAAGGGGAGTAACTCTTCGTTAATCAGTCGTCAGTACGGTGAGAAACACCCGGCTGGTTAAGCAAATTTGCGAGTGAGACCTTTATTTTGTGGAATAATACAAAATAAAGGTCTTTATTTATACCATAAATTAAGAAACAAGGAGGAATAAGATGAAGGAAAGCTGGATTTATGATGTAGAAGAGGTTTTAAATGAATTAAATGTGGATGCTGAGGAGGGGCTTTCATCAAAAGATGCTAAAGAGAGGTTAGAAAAGTATGGTGCCAACATTTTAAGTGAAAAGAAAAAACGAACCATTTTGTCTATGTTTTTGGACCAATTTAAAGATTTCATGGTGATTATTTTGATAATTGCATCTATTGTTTCATTTTTTTTGGGTGAAATTACAGATGCAGTAATAATTTTATTCATAATCTTGTTGAATGCTTTTTTAGGGATGATACAAGAAAATAATGCTGAGAAGTCTCTCGAAGCACTTAAAAAATTATCTGCACCAGTGTCCCGTGTATTAAGGGATGGGAAAGTAATAGAGATCGAGTCACAGTATCTTGTCCCCGGTGATGTAGTCTTTTTAGAAGCAGGAAATTTTGTGCCTGCTGATGGAAGGATAATAGAGTCTGCAAATTTGAAGATAGATGAGTCAGCTCTTACAGGTGAATCTGTTCCGTCAGAAAAGACTTCTGGCAAGTTAAAAGACAAAAATCTCAATATTGGCGATAGGCACAACATGGTGTACACAGGTACAGTTGTAACTTATGGAAGAGGATCGTTTGTGGTTACTGAGACAGGTATGAGCACAGAGATGGGAAAAATAGCGAAGATGTTAGACGATGATGAGACGACGATGACGCCTCTACAGATAAAGTTAGAGCAACTGGGGAAATATCTGGGTATAGGAGCACTTATCATTTGTGGCATAATATTTGGGATAGGTGTTATGGAAAAAAGGCCGGTATTTGACATGTTTATGACATCTGTAAGCCTTGCTGTTGCTGCAATTCCTGAAGGACTGCCAGCAATAGTCACTATCACTTTGGCATTAGGCGTGCAAAAGATGATAAAAAGGAACGCTATATTGAGAAGACTTCCTGCAGTGGAGACATTAGGCAGTGCAAACGTGATATGTTCTGATAAGACAGGTACTTTGACGCAAAACAAGATGACTGTAGTGAAAGTTTTTGTTGATTTTAAAGAGATAGACTTAACTAAAGGATATGACAGCAAGGCAGGATTTATTTTGGAGCAGGGGGTACTTTGCACAGATGCATTTATTGATGAATCGGGTAAAAGCTTTGGAGATCCAACTGAAGTCGCTATAGTATCAGCATATGAAAAATATGTATCCAAAAAATCGGAATTAGAAAGAGAATTTCCGCGAGTTGCCGAAATCCCATTTGATTCTGATCGAAAAATGATGACTACTATCCACAAATCAAATGATAAAAATTATAAGGTCATAACAAAAGGAGCATTTGACAGTGTCATCGAAAGGTGTAGATACATATTAAAAGATGGCAAAATATTAGAATTGAGCGATGACGATAAGGCAAAGATTAAAATTGAAAATGAGAATATGGGGAAAGATGCTTTAAGAGTTTTGGCTATATCTTTTAAAGATATTGATAGTGTGCCAGATAGGTTAGAAAGCCTTGATGTGGAGAAGGATCTTGTATTTGTTGGACTTTTAGGAATGATAGATCCGCCGAGAGATGAAGTGAGAGATTCTGTTAGAATATGCAAAAATGCTGGCATAAAACCTGTTATGATAACAGGTGATCATAAGATTACTGCTGTAGCTATTGCAAGAGATTTAGGCATTTTAGATAAAGATGATATGTCTGTAGATGGCAGAGAGTTAGAAGCCATGACAGACGATGAGCTTTACGAAAAGGTAAAAAGCATATCAGTGTATGCAAGAGTTTCTCCGGAGCATAAGATGAGGATAGTAAAAGCTTGGCAGAAAAACAATGCGGTGGTTGCTATGACTGGCGACGGTGTAAATGATGCTCCGGCTCTAAAGCAGGCTGATATAGGTGCTGCAATGGGTATTACAGGTACAGACGTAGCAAAAGATTCTGCTGATATGGTGCTTACAGATGATAATTTTGCAACTATTGTGGCTGCTGTAGAAGAAGGAAGGACCATTTACGAGAATATAAAAAAATCTATACATTACCTTTTATCATGCAATATTGGCGAAATACTCGTTCTCTTGGTTGCTACATTAGCTGGTATGCCAATGCCTCTCAAACCTATCCATATATTGTGGGTGAATTTAGTAACAGATAGCCTACCTGCTCTTGCTTTAGGCATGGAACCTGCTGAAAAAGATATAATGTCTAAGAAACCAAGGCCAAAAGATGAAAACATCTTTTCAGATGGACTTATGTACAGAATACCAATCGAAGGCATCATGATAGGTTTGGTATCTTTTATAGCATTCTTGCTGGGACTTAGAGAAAACCTCACTAATGCAAGAACTATGGCATTTGCCGTTTTGACTTTTTCACAGCTTTCACAAGCGATGAATGCAAGATCAATTAAATCAGTTTTTAAGGTGGGCTTATTTAAAAATAAATACATGGTGTTTGCACTATTGGTTTCCATATTCCTTCAACTTGTAGTCATATTAACTCCTTTAAATACAGTATTTGACATAAAAAATATAAACATATACGATTGGGATGTAGTAATTATGCTGTCATTATTGCCTTTAGTAATTATGGAAATAGTAAAAGCTACATTTTTCAAAAATAGGTAAATTTAAACCGCTTTGCACGACATACTGCATGATGGAGTAGCATTTGCTACTCTACCATGGTATATCAAATGTAAAGCGGTTTTATGTTACTATGTGGGGATATAAAATTGCTGATATTATCTGAATTATGACAGTAGCAGCTATAAGTATCATCCATGAAAAGCCTGCTTGTGATACACTGCCATTTATTAGATATCCTCGCAAAAGTTCAACAACGTAACTTAAAGGATTGATTCTCGCTACTATTTGAAGCCAATGTGGCATTATTTGTATTGGATAGATTGCATTGCTGGCAAAAAACAATGGCATCGTTATAACCTGTCCTATTCCCATAAATCTTTCCCTGCTTTTTACTATGGCTGCTAAAGCCATTGACAAAGAAGAAAAAAATGCGGCACCCAAAACAATTGTCAATATGCTCATAACTACGTTTAAAATGCTCCACTTTATGTCAAGTCTTAGCAAAAATGCTAAAAATAATATTATTATTACTTGGCTTATTGCTCTGACTCCTGCTCCAAAGGCTTTTCCTGTGACAAAAGCTGCTCGAGGAACAGGCATTGCTATAAGCTTTTGAAGTATTCCTTGATCTTTATCCCAAATTATGCTTAAACCATAAAATATGGATATGAACATCATTGATTGGGCTAAAATGCCTGGAGCCATAAATGTCTGATAGTTGACATTTCCTGTAGGTATAGCTCGTATCCTGGAAAATGCCTGACCAAAGATAAGAAGCCATAAAACTGGTTGGACTGCTCTTGTAAGTAATTCAGTTGGATCATGTTTCAGCTTTCGTATCTCTATTTCTGCGATTGTAAAAGAATTCAAAATATAGTCTAAAACTATTTTTATAGGAGAATTCATCTTAACTGAACCTTTGGATTCTTTTGCGTAATTGACTTGTTTCACGATAATTCCCTCCAGACTCTAATTGATTTCCTGTGAAAAATGTAAATACATCATCCAATGTAGCATTTGGATTTCCGGTTTTTGATTTTAATTCACCAGGAGTTCCTAAGGCAGCAATTTTGCCGCTGTTCATTATTGCTATTCTTCCACATATAGCTTCTGCTTCTTCCATGTAATGGGTAGTAATTAAAATTGTAAGACCTGTTTCTTTTCGTAAAGTATCTATTACGTTCCAAACGTTTTGCCTTGCTACAGGATCAAGTCCCACTGTCGGTTCATCAAGTATTAAGACTTCAGGTCTGTGTATTATGGCTTGGCCTATTTCCAATCTTCTTATCATTCCACCTGAATACTGCTTGACTAAGCGGTTTCTTGCATCATTCAAATTCAAAATGTCAAGAATGTAATCAATTCTTTCTTTCCTTTCTTTTTTGTTAAGCCTTAAAAGCTTAGCTACAAATAGCATATTTTCATATCCAGTTAAGGTGGAGTCTGCAGAAAGAGCTTGTGGTACATATCCAATGTATCTTCTTATTGTTGCACTGTATTTTTTTGCATCAAAACCGGCAACAAGTATTTTGCCAGAAGTAGGTGGCATCAATGTCGTTATCATTCTTATGGTAGTAGTTTTTCCTGCACCGTTGGGACCTAATAAGCCAAATATTTCTCCTTTTCTGACGTCAAACGTGATTCCACCTACTGCTTCAAAATCTTTAAATCTTTTCTTTAAATTTTTTATTTCGATTGCGAAGTCCATATAATCACCTTCTTGAAATTTTTTAAAATATTACAGCATCATCTGATGCGTTTAATAGCGTTTTGAGATTTTTGTTCAATGTACCAATGTCTATGCTGTCACCACACATATCGACTATTTTTTTTAGCATCTTTGTGCGGTATTCTAAAATTTCGTTTAGAAGCACAGCACCTTTTTCTGTAAGCTTTAAAAACACAAGGCGTCTGTCCTTATCGTCTCTCCACCTATATACCAAATCATCAGCAACAAGGTTGTCGATTAGCCCTGTCAGTGTGCTGGAAGACAGTAAAAGTTGCGACTGTAGCTGTTTCATAGTTATTGCTTCATCTTGGCTTAATTTGTTTAAGACCCAAAACCGAGACATGGTAATTTCTTTATTGCTTAAGTAATTTCTGGTCACAAGATTCATTCTATGGTTTATTTCCCGCAGTAAATATTCTAATAAATTTATTTCGGCATCCATTATATCAGCCTCCCTAATATTTCGTAAACCGTAATATTATTATATTACACATTGTTCCTAATGTCAAAAGTTTCATGTTATAAAAATTATAAATTGTTTGTATATTGTATTTATTGAATTATAACAATTGTATGTTATAATAATTTTAAAAAATATGGGAGGTATAGAGTGTGAAAGAAAATAGCTTAAAAAAACTTGTTTACATCGCACTTATGACGGCTCTTATTGCTGTTGGTACTATGGTAATACAAATCCCTACGCCATACACGAAAGGATATATAAATATAGGCGATTCTTTCATCTTTCTTTCGGCTACTATTTTAGGACCTTTTGCAGGCTTTGTGTCTGGAGGCATTGGTTCAGCATTATCTGATCTTCTTTCAGGATATGCTTTATGGGCCCCATGGACATTAGTCATAAAAGGATTGGAAGGACTCATTGTGGCTGTTTTATTGAAAAAGGAAGATAAAAGTTTTATTGTGCAAATAGCTGTTTTTGTATTAGCTGCATCATGGATGGTGCTTGGATATTATATTGGTGGTGCTTTTATGTACGGTTCAAAAGCTGCTCTTGCTGATGTGCCAGGAAATATACTTCAAGGAATAGGAAGTGTAATCATTGGTTCTGTGCTTGTGGCTTCGTTGTCAAGAGTTAAATACTTTAAAGATATAAAGCGAGGTTAGATATCCTTGCTTTTTTCTTTTTAAAAATGTATTATTTTATATGAGAATTGCATTGAGGTGAAAGAAATATGATTGATACAGTGATGTTTGACCTTGATGGCACTTTGCTCCCTGTTGACACGGACAAGATGATTATGGAATATTTTGAAGCTATTTCAAATAAGATCTCAGATTATTTCGACAAGTATTATTTCCAAAAGGCTCTTTATTCAGCTAGTATGGACATGATAAACAATTTAGATCCCAGTAAGACAAATGAAGAAGCCTTTTTTGATTCGTTTTTAAAGTTAGTGGAATACCCAAAAGATAAAATCATGAGGATTTTTACTGATTTCTATGAAAATGACTATAAGAACCTTGGAGCAAATGTATGTAAAAACGAGTATGCTAAGGCCTGTGTAGAATTGCTGGTTGATAAAGGGTATGACGTTGTACTTGCTACAAATCCGATCTTTCCAGATATAGCCATAAAAGAGAGATTGAGATGGGCCGGAATTGACTGTAATTATTTTAGCTTTATCACATCTTATGAGCATATGCATTTTTGCAAGCCATACATACAATATTATAAAGAAATCGTAGAAAAGCTTCAAAAAGTGCCTGAAAATTGCATCATGATTGGCAATGATGTTGATGAAGATGTAATAGCTGGAACTATTGGCTTTAAGACATATCTACTAGATGAGTTTTTGATCAACAGAACATCAAAAGACATTTCAACATTTGAACATGGAAGTTATAAAGACCTCTATGAATATATTAAAAGATTACCTGCTATTTAGATAGGAGATGATTAAAGTGAAATTGACAATTCTTGGTTCACATGGACCTTATCCAGGTCCAGATGGAGCTTGTTCAGGTTATTTGGTGGAAGATAATGGTGTAAATGTACTTGTAGATTGTGGCAACGGTGTCATCAGCAGATACCAAAAGTATCATGATTTAAAAGACCTAAAATACATAATATTAACCCATTTGCATTCAGACCACATGGCAGATATGCTGGTCTTAAGATATGCGTTGGATATAATGATGAAAAAAGGTTATATAAATGAACCTGTAAACGTCTATTGCCCAGATGAGCCTTCAAAAGTTATTGAAGAATTAGGGTTTAATGATGTGTTTAAAATCAAACACATAGATGAGGAATTGAAACTTGATATTGAAAATTTTACGATAACATTTAAAGAAATGGTCCATCCTGTTAAAACATTTGCTGTAAAATTCAATAATGGAGATAAAACCTTTGTCTTTAGCAGTGATACAATCTACAATGATCAACTTGTTTTTTTTGCAAGTAATTCTGACTTATTCTTATGTGATGGCAATTTGTTAAACGGCGAGAAGGGGCCACACCTTACTGCAAAACAGGCAGCAGAGATTTCAAAATCTGCTCATTGCAAAAAGCTTGTCGTTACACACCTTTGGCCACAAAACTCTATAGAAGAATATGAAAAAGAAGTGTCAGAAGTGGTAAATGATGCAAGTATAGCCAAGCCTTTTGAAGTATATTACGTATAATTGATATGGATAAGCCATTTTTGTACATAGCAGTATTATTATCTGTAGGCATCATAATAAGCAGGTTCCTTGAGATAAATGTTGTGTTTTTGTTATTAGCATTTTTAGTTGTCCTGTCTTCCGGCATTTACATATATCTGTCCAAAAAAAATGCCATTTACTTATTGCTTCTGGCAGTATTTGTTTTGGGATTGACGGTGGGAGAAAATGCTTTGTACTCAAAAGGTGTGTACGATAATTTAAGCAACAGACTGGTTTCATTTAATGGGGTTGTTTCAAATATCATTTTAAAAGATGGATTTGCAAAATACGTGTTAAGCCCTAAAAACAAAGATAAGATTTTGATAACGCAGTACGGTGGTATTTATCCCAAAGAAGGTGATTTAATCGAGGTAAGAGGAATAGTAGAGCTGCCTCAAGGCAAGAGAAATCCTGGTGGATTTGATTATAGGCTTTATCTTAAAAAAAGCGGCATTACAGCTTTGATAAATGTAAATGGTTATTCTGTACGAATTATAAAAAGCAATGCAGACAACTATGCGGATAAAGTCGTTAGAAGGACAAGGGAGAGAATAACGCAGATTTTTTTTAATTCGATGCCAAAAAACGATGCTGATTTTATCTCCTCTGTCATACTGGGTCAATACAATATTGAAGAAGATGTACTTAATTCTTTTAGAGTTACAGGACTTACACATATAATTGCAGTATCAGGATTTAACTTTGGAATATTGACTTTATTTATGATGTTCGTCTTGAATATTTTACACATTAGGAGATATTCTCCATTTATCATAGTTCCACTGCTTTTAATATACACTGTTATGACAGGTGCGCCATCATCAGCCGTAAGAGCCGTCATAATGGCTTGTATGGCTTTAATTGCTATGTTCATCGGAAGAGAGAATAATCCAATTAATGCCATGTCTTTTGCAGCAACTATGATACTCTTTTTCAATCCTTTGATGTTATTTGACATTGGGTTTCAGCTATCATTTATAGCGACATTGTCTATTTTGCTTTTGTATAAGCCAATAAAAGGTATAATAAAGTTAAAAAGTGAAAAAATCAAAGAAGCGCTTTCTGTCACTTTAGCTGCACAAATTGGCACGATTCCTATTATTATATACTTTTTTCACAGTTTTTCGATTATTTCACTATTGCCAAATATATTGATTGTACCGATTGTAAGCGTTGCTGTAGTGTTGGGATTTTTGTCTGCAATTTTAGGTCTTATATATATGCCTCTTTCTATCCCTTTAAATCTTATAAATATACCGGTAGTAGAGATCGCCTTGTATCTTACAAAGATTTTCTCACAGATACCGCATGCATCTATAAGCGTATCCCAACCGCCAGTTTACATGATGTTATGTTATTATGCTGTACTGATTTTATTGACAAGCAATCTCAGCAAAAAAATTAAAATTAGTGTTGTTTCAACAATGCTGTTTCTTTTGATGGCAGTGTTTGCTGTAAATTCATTGACACCTAAAAACCTCGAAATAACTTTTCTCGATGTAGGACAAGGTGATAGTACCTTTTTAATGACTCCAGACGGCAAAAGCATACTGATAGATGGTGGAGGAAGACCTGAATACGGCAATTCTTCCTTTGATGTTGGACAAGATATATTGATGCCATTTTTGCTTTATAAGAATGCTACATCGTTGGATGCGGTGTTTATATCTCATACAGATTATGATCATGTAGGCGGCATATTGTCGATTTTAAACGATGTAGATGTGAAAAGAATATTTATTGGCAGACAAGTGGCGGATAGTGAAAATTTCAAAAAATTAATGGCTATCGCCAGCAAAAAGCAAATACCAGTTTTTCAATTGTCGAAAGGTGATTGGGTCGAGATATCTGGAATAAAATATGATGTTTTAAGCCCTGATTCTTACGTGATTTCTGAGAATCCCATAAATAATAATGCGCTGGTTTTTAAAATGATATATAAAAATGTAAGCATCTTATTCACTGGAGATATAGAGAAAGAAGCGGAAAATGCGCTATTAGATGATAATATATCTTCAGATATATTGAAAGTTCCACATCATGGATCTAATACGTCGTCGCAAAAAAAATTTGTGGACGAGGTAAATCCTAAAATCAGCGTGATAATGGTAGGTGAAAATAATTATGGACAGCCAGATGGAGAAGTAGTAAAATATTTAAAAAGCAAATCACAACTTTTCAGGACAGACAAAGATGGTGCTATTATCATTGAAACCAATGGTACATTTATACATGTCAAAAAAATGATCGGGGACTGATGGCAGTGAATTACAAAGAATTTCTGGAGATTATAAATAAAGGTTTTTTGCCTGCTTATGTTTTTTACGGTGAGGAAAGATTTTTGATCGATGAAGCTATTAAAAAATTAAAAAGTAAGTTAATAGCTGAAGGCACAGAAATAATGAATTATTCCATGATTGAAGATGCTAATGATAAAAATATAATAGACAGTTTAGAAACTCTTCCATTTATGTCTGAACATAGGTTTGTTTTAATAAAAGATGATGATGTTCTAAAAAAGATAAATGACGATACTGTCGATGCTATAATCAAGCGGATTGAAGGTGGAAACACAGACAGTTGTATTGCGTTTGTGTTTAAGGATAAAATCGACACGAGAAAAAGAATATTCAAAGCAATAAGTAAACATGGTGCTATCGTAAATTTCGAACATTTAAAATTTGATGAAGCAGTCAATTATGTGGGGTTTTTTGTTAGAATCTATGGAAAGGTCATAAAAAAACCTGTCGCAGAATATATTGTTAAAAGCGTAGGTGTGGACTTATATACCCTCTTAAATGAAATCAAAAAAATTGTGTCTTACAGTGATGGCCAAGAAGTGCTTATAGATGACGTGAAAGACGTTATATCAGCATCAACTGCTGAGAGTGTATTTAAATTGGTAAACGCAATAGGTTTAAGACAGGAAAAAGTAGCTATATACATATTGAACAAAATGATTTTGAATGAAGAAAATCCAATTGGTATATTAGCTATGATTGCACGACAGTTTCGAATTCTCATAAAAGCTAAATATCTGTTGTTGAAAAAAATTGATAAAAAGGAACTGCAGCAAAGCCTAGGAATACCTTATTTTTCAATTAACGATATTATACAGCAATCAAAGTGTTTTAAAGAAAAAGAGCTTTTAAATGCATATAAATTGTGCGTAAAATGTGACAGGGAATTAAAGTCAAGTTATGATGGTAATTTAGCTTTGGAATCATTGATAAGAAAGCTTTGCAATTAAAAAAGCGTACGACGTACGCTTTTTAAGCATTTAATGCATTAAATTTTGCATATAATCTTGATTTCTTTCTTGCAACTGTATTCTTGTGCAATGTGCCTTTTGAATATGCTTTATCAAGTTCTCTTATAGCATTAATTAAAGCTGCTTTTGTATTATCTATGTTACCTTCTGCTAAACTCTTTTCGAATTTAGAAATAGCTGTTCTAACTTTTGATTTTACTATTTTATTCTCCAATGTCCTTCTTTTTGTTACAAGTATTCTTTTCTTAGCTGATTTTATGTTTGCCAAACCATTCACCTCCTCAAATCAATCAAAAGTAATTTTACCACGAAAAAGCATTTTTTGCAATACAATTCAGGAAAGCAGTTTAGTACAACCTTATGCGAATAATATTTTTTAAAATGTCAATTATATTTTTAGGAGGTGATTTTATGTTAAAAGCTATAATTAGATTTGTAGTTTCAGCGATTGTTTTAATGATCGTAGGTTATCTTGTCCCAGGATTTAGTGTGGCTGGATTTTGGGGTGCTTTGATATCAGCAATTGTGATTGCATTGCTGGGATATATAGTTGAGGCAATGCTTGGTCAAAATGTTTCTCCGAGAAGTAGAGGTGTTGTTGGTTTCATAGTTGCAGCAATAGTAATATACGTATCTCAATTTATAGTTCCAACAATACATGCTACTATATTGGGTTCAATAATAGCTGCTTTTGTAATTGGGCTTGTTGATGCTTTTATACCTACAGAATTGAGGTGAGATTATGTTCAATATAAGGACAGATCTTGCTGTTGAAGCCCGTGAAATGTATAAAGGTGGACATGCGGGAGAGATCCCAGGCGTTTTAGTAGATGAAAGCCAAGATGACAACATAAAAATAGTTAAAGTAACCATTGTGGACGATGACGGTGCTAAAGCGATGGGAAAAGCTATAGGAGATTATATAACTATAGAGGTTCCTGACTTAAAGTACAGGGATATTGAACTTGAAGACAAAGTAGCACAAAAACTTGCCGATGTAATAAAGAAAATCTCTAATGTTAATGTCAATATGAAAGTCCTTGTAATAGGTTTAGGCAATTGGAATGTGACGCCAGATGCACTTGGGCCAAAAGCAATTGAAAATATTGTTGTGACTCGCCATTTGAAAGAATTAGCACCTCTGCAGTTTGGCGAAAATATATGTGCTGTAAGTGCCATGGCTCCCGGTGTATTAGGTATAACAGGTATTGAGACGGCAGAAATTGTTAAAAGCGTTGTTGATAAGATAAAACCTGATCTAGTCATCACAATAGATGCTCTTGCATCGAGGCGAGTTGAAAGGCTTGCGACAACAATACAGATTTCAAATACAGGCATTAGTCCTGGATCTGGAATAGGGAATAAAAGATCTGCTATCAACATGGAAAGCTTAGGTGTTCCTGTAATTGCGATAGGTGTTCCAACCGTAGTAGATGCAGCTACAATTGCCAATGATGCTATAGAACATCTTGAAAGTGCATTAAAAAACAATGTAGAAAGCGATAGTCCTCTATACAATGTATTGAAAAATATGAATGATGAAGATAAATACGCTTTAATAAAAGAGGTATTAAGTCCTGAAGAAAATCTCATAGTCACGCCAAAGGAGATAGATCTTCTTATTAAAAATATTTCATCTATTTTGTCAAGAGGAATTAATTTAGCTTTACAACCAAATTTGACAGTAGATGAGATGAACCAACTTGTACATTAAATTAGTAATAAAGCACTTCTCTTGTGAATAATTTATAGTATAAAACCAAAGAGAGGTGCTTTCATTGTACAGAAGTTCGCTAAGGTATTATCGCCTTAAAAAGGTGTCTTTTGTGATTTTATTGCTTTTTAATATTTTATTTTATAGATGGCTTATGACAAATGACATAGAAGCTGCCAATATAAATTTTGAAACAGAGACTTTTGCCGAAGAGTACAATAGCATTAATGGCATGTTTATAACTGCTTTAAATTATACGATGCCAACTGTTGATGTTGGCTATAAAGCTGAAGGATTTTACGATAGAGATTTGACTATGGCTTCAATGTTTAATCTAAATCAAAGAGATCCTCTTAAAATATTAAAGTATCAAATTCCCATTATTGCTCAAATAGACAAAGGAGAAAAAGATAATACATCTAATACGCAAGTTGCAGAGAATCTCAATGCTAATCAAAATAAAAATAACGAAGTGGCAAATGAAGCATCAAAAAAAAGTGAGATGAATACAAGTGTGACAAATGTCAGTAACGTTGATACTGGCAAGCCACTTATATTGCTTTACCATACACATACGATGGAATCGTACGTTGCGACTTTAAAAAATAAATATGTAGCTGCATATGGATATGATAGAACAAATGATCTCAATTACAACATGGTAAGAGTAGGAGACAGTTTGACAGAATATTTGACTAAAGATTATGGTATTAGCGTTTTGCATGATCGCACAATACACGATTACAATTACGATCAGTCATACTACAATTCTTCTTTATCAGTAAAAAAATATTTGGAGGAATACCCCTCCATCAAGGTAACTATTGATTTGCACCGTGATGGATATGGAAGTGTAATGCAGCCAGGGGTTGATACAATACCTGTTTTAAGTAGCCTACCAAATCAAGATTACAGAAAAAAATATACAATGGAAATAAATGGACAGACAGTTGCGAAAATAATGTTCATAATTGGTTCTCGAAGGACTGCAGATATGAATGAAGACTGGAAAAAGAATTACGAGTTTGCGAAACAGATTAGCGATAAACTGAATGAATTATATCCAGATATATCATTAGGGATAGAGATTCATCAGTACGCTGAATACAACCAACACTTTTCAGAAAAAGGAATTTTGATTGAACTAGGCAGTAATTACAATACTTTGGAGGAGGCCTTAAATTCCACGCCATACTTAGCCAAAGCAATTTATTTAGTATTGAAAGATGATGGACTTGCCAAATAATGCGGTTTTGCCTCTTTATTTGTTTTCAAAGTATTTTTCTAAGCCAATTACAATGCCAGTAGATAGTTTCTTTAAATAGTCTTTTTTGATGAGTAGGTTTTTGTCTTCATTGTTTGTGATAAAGCCAAGTTCTACTAAGATTCCTGTCTTTCTTACATTTGTCAGCAAAAAGTAGTCTGCAACATTTGGATTTCTATTTGTTCCAGCAATGGTATTTAAAGAATCTTGCACATATGATGCCAATGTTTTACTGTTTATATTAGTATTTGAGTAAAAGACCATTGGACCTTTTACATACGGAGCATTGTTGACAGCATTGACGTGTATGCTGATATATGCATCTATATCGTTGGTGTTTATCATATTTACTCTCGCTTTTAAATCGCGTCTATGTCTGTAGTCATTGTCTTTACATAGATTTTCTAAAGAAACATCTTTATCTCTTGTCATCATTACTTTTGCTCCGCGATTTATCAACTCTGTTTTTAAGATTATTGATGCTTCTAAATTGATGTTTTTTTCAAGTATATTTCCAGAGTTTGTGCCACCATCTATTCCTCCATGCCCAGGATCGATTAGTATGATTTTGCCTTTTAATGGATTGTCTGGTGTTGAAAATGCTGTATTATTGCTTAATATCAACGGTAAAATTGTGGATAATAGTACCAAAGATATGGTACAATATATACAAATGAATTTAAATGATTTTTTCAATTTTGATGCCCCCAATCTAGTTTTATGTTTAGATAAAAAGAGGCTTATTATACTGTATATAATTATGATTTATGTATAAAACTGTTATTCAGGAGGCAACGATGAAAAACAAGTTTGTTTTATTTTTTTTAGTTTTGCTTTTCTTCTTGGGTGTATTTTCTTTTTCTTATGCACAAACTGGACAGGACGGGAAAAAGGCCGTAGTATTTATATTAAATAGGGTTGCTATCGATGATTTTTTAAATGTTGATTTAAAAAATATTAATAAGATGATAGAGAATGGTACTTATGGCCTTATGACTGTCAATGCTGATGGTGGTAGATCTTTGGAAAGTGTTTTTATGACACTTGGTACAGGCACTCGTGCTGTTGGCTCTAATGGTGCTTCTTTGAATTTCAACACATGGGAAACATACAACGATGAATTGGCGTCCACAATTTATGAGAGGAATACAGGGAAGATTCCTTCAGAAGGACAAATTTTAAATCTGGATATAGCCCAGATAATCAGAAACAACTCTAAAAGAAACCATATTATAAGGCCTGGCTTATTAGGGGATAAATTTAAGGATAGTGGGCTTAGTGTGGCTGTTTTTGGCAATGAAGATACAGATGTTGATTACAAAAGATATGCTCCTTTAATAGGCATGAATTACAGCGGTATCGTGCCTTATGGAGATGTTAGTTATATGACGAATAAAAAGGATTCGTTGATGCCTTATGGCATATCGACAGATTATGATACCATGTACAAGGAGTATCTAAATATTAAAGATAATGTGGCTCTAACCATATTTGATTTAGGCGATACTGCAAGAGCAAATGATTACCAAAACATCGGATTAGATAAGATAAATAGAGAGAATAAAGAAAAAGCGCTAAAAAATGCTGATGAATTCATCGGGAAAATTTTACGTTCTGATAGTGGAAATACTCTTTTTATGATTGTCACTCCTTTGCCGCCTTCTCAAAAAATGGGTCAAAGTGATTTTTTGGCGCCTATTGTAATGTATGGAAATGGTATTGCAAAAGGTAAGCTTATAACATCTGATACGACGAAAAGGATGGGTGTTGTTACAAATACAGATTTGCTTCCAACTATATTGACGTATTTTGGCTTAGATGTGCCTGCGTTTGTAACTGGACATAATTTATATTCATCAGATGTCAATGGAGATTTAATGAAGCTTGAAAATTTAGAAAAGCAGCTTACATTTAACTATACGTATAGACCGTACTTTTTAAAAACTTATGTGATGTTGCAGATATTTATACTGATTTTGTCTTTGGTTATACTGCTGTTCTTCAAAGAATATTCTACTTTAGTAAAACCTTTTTTGCTTTTAATACCGATTATGCCTATAAGTTTCTTGCTTTTGCCTCTATTTGACTATAAAAACATCGTAAATAGCGTTTTAGGAATTGTTGTTGTTTCGGCGGTCTTTACATTGGTTACATATAAATTAGTCAAAAAAAGCAGTTTTAGATACTTTTTTATTGCGGCCTTCACTGCTGCTATATTGATGCTGGACATGCTTACAGGATATAATCTTTTGAAAAATTCATTTTTAAGTTACGATGTAATCGCAGGTGCCAGATTCTACGGTATCGGAAATGAGTACATGGGGATTTTCATAGGAGCTACATTGTGCTTCGCACTTTTGTCATTTGAGACATTTAGGAATATTGACAAAAGATATCTAATATTTGCAAATATATTGATTTACATTATCGCCCTCTACTTTATAGCGTCGCCGTCTTTAGGGACGAATGTAGGCGGCGGTATAGCCGCATTTGCAGCATTTTCAGTTGCGTCTATGTACTTATTTGGCAAAAGACTTAACATTAAAAATATTTTGTTTGTAGGTGGAAGTATCGTTGTATTATTATTTTTGCTGTTTTATCTTGACTCTTTAAGACCTGTATCAGAGCAAACGCACATAGGGCAGACATTCAATTTAGTGAAAAACAATGGGATTTACCCTCTTATTCAGATATTTGCAAGAAAGATTAGCATGAATTTAAAACTTTTTAAGTATTCTGTCTGGAGCAGGGTTTTAGTTACGCTGGTGTTTGTACTCTTTGTACTTTTTTATAAACCAGTTGGCGCTTTAAAGAAGATTCTTAACGAGCGAAAATTTGTATACATAAGCTTTTTATCCACCGTAGTAGGAAGCATTTTTGCTTTAGTTTTTAACGATTCAGGTGTTGTTGCGGCGGCTACAACGATGGTCTATGCTGTGCCAATGCTTATTGATATTATCATTGATGAAAGTAAAATTATAAAGGAGTGAAATAGATTGGAAAAAACAAGAGTTTTACATGTTGTAAGGAAAGCAGAAGGCGGCATGAAGAAGCATCTGCTGTCGATTCTTAATGGACTTAATAAAGACAAGTATCAATTAGCTGTTGGCTGCTCTTTTGATAAAAAAACAACGGATGACTTGAGAGAAGATGGTGTATCTGTTTATTGTGTTGATATTTGCGATGGAATAAATTTTAAGAAAGATTTTGCTGCGATAAAGAAGCTTAGAGCTATTATAGATGATTTCAGACCACATATTATTCATTTTCATGGAGCAAAAGCATCCTCAGTTGGAAGACTGGCTTCACTGGGATACAATTTAAAGATCGTTGTGACAGTACACAATTTTCCTAACTACAAAAATATGAATAAGATAAAAAAGCATTTTTATCTGACAATCAATAAGTATTTAAATAAAAAGACAGATGCAGTAGTTGCAGTGTCTTACGCTCTTAAAAATGCCGTTGTAGATGAAGAAAACATACCGTCTGATAAAGTACGTGTAGTATATAACTGCATTGATATGCCGCAATTCATTAGTAAGCCCTTGAATCTGAGAGAAAAATACGACATAGCTTCAGATACTTTTATAATTGGTTGTGTTGCAAGGCTTATACCGTCAAAAGGTGTTCAAGATCTCATTGAAGCATTGAATATACTTAGGGGAAAAATTAAAGCATTTGTCTTTATAGCAGGTGATGGGCCTTATATGGAATATCTTAAAGAAATGGTTGGGGAATTAAAGCTTGATAATGTAGAATTTTTGGGATTTATAGAAGATATATTCAAATTTTTAAGCAGTATAGATATTTTTGTATTGCCGTCTCGCAGTGAAGGTTTTGGCATATCGGTTGCTGAGGCTATGGCGTTAGGTGTACCTGTCATTGCTACAGATGTTGGAGGAATACCTGAAATAGTTAAAAATGATGAAAATGGAATCATCGTAAAATCTGAGGCTCCTAAAGATTTGGCTAATGCTATTGAAGTTCTTGCATTAAATGAAGATTTGAGAAATAAATTTTCAAAAAAAGGCAAAGAATATATTTTAAGCAATTTTTCGAAAGAAAAGATGATAAAAGAATTGGATCTTTTGTACGATGAACTTAGGAGGAAATGAAAGTTTGAGCAGGGTAAAAGAGAAAAAAGAAAGGCTTAGAAAGCTGAGAATGCTATATTTATTCATATCCATCTACATAATTTTTATCACGTTATGCATATTTCAAGTGGATTACACGTTTAATGCTTTGACAACAGGTATTGCAAGTCAAAGCATATTTAAGGTTGCTATAAGCAAAGATTTCCTCAACATAACTTTTTTGGGACAACATAGTCATGTGCCATTAAAAGGTGTTGATGGTCTTTTCAAATCTCTGTACAAGTGATTTTTTATGCTATAATATTAATATATGTGAAGGAGGTTTGAAATGTCTAAAGTTAGAAAGGAAAATAAGAGGAATTTTTGCATTATAGCCCATATAGACCATGGTAAATCTACTCTGGCGGATAGATTGATTGAGAAGACTGGTGTATTGACAGAAAGGGAAATGGAAGAGCAGGTTTTAGACAGCATGGACTTGGAGAGGGAAAGAGGTATAACCATAAAGCTTCAGCCAGTTCGCCTCATATACAAAGCAAATGATGGAGAGGAGTATGAATTGAATCTTATAGATACTCCTGGACATGTTGACTTTACGTATGAAGTCTCGAGGAGTATTGCAGCATGCGAAGGTGCTTTGCTGGTTGTTGATGCAACGCAAGGGATAGAAGCCCAAACACTGGCAAATTTGTATCTGGCATTAGAGCACGATCTTGAAATCGTGCCTGTTATTAACAAGATAGATCTTCCATCTGCAGATCCTGATTTTGTAAAAAAAGAGATCGAAGATGTTATTGGCATCGATGCCGAAGATTCTTTGCTTATATCTGCGAAAGAAGGCATAGGAATTGAAGATGTTTTGGAAGCAATAGTAAAGAGGATACCGCCACCATCAGGAGACCAAGAAAAACCGCTTAAAGCATTGATATTTGATTCGTTTTACGACAATTATAAGGGTGCTATAAGTTTCATAAGGGTCTTTGACGGCACATTAAAGCAAGGTGATAAGATAAGAATGATGTCGACGGGGAAAGAATTTGAAGTAACGGAAGTCGGCATATTTAGACCCAATTTAAGTCCAGTAGATTTTCTTACAGCCGGTGATGTTGGCTATGTAGCTGCCAGCATAAAAAATGTCAGTGATACCCGTGTAGGAGATACTATAACAAATGCAGAATTTCCGGCATCTGAACCTTTGCCTGGATACAAAAAAGTCACACCAATGGTTTTCTGTGGAATATATCCAGCAGAAGGTGAGGACTATGAAAATCTAAAAGATGCACTTATGAAACTGCAATTAAACGATGCGTCATTGACATTTGAGCCAGATACATCTGCAGCTCTTGGGTTTGGTTTTAGATGTGGTTTTTTAGGGCTTTTGCACATGGACATAATACAAGAGAGGTTGGAGAGGGAATATAACCTGAATCTCGTGACTACGGCACCGGGCGTTATCTATAAGGTCTACAAGACAAACGGAGAAGTAATTGAACTGGATAATCCGGCAAATTTACCGGAGCCGACGTTGATTGATCATATAGAAGAACCTATAATTACTGCTACAATAATGTCTCCTACAGAGTACGTAGGACCCATAATGGAGCTCTGTCAAGATAGAAGGGGCGTTTATCAAGGAATGGATTACCTTGAGCCTACTAGAGTGCTTATTAAATACGATATTCCGTTAAACGAAATAATATATGATTTTTTTGATGCTTTAAAATCGAGGACAAAAGGTTATGCCTCGTTAGATTATGAGCTAAAAGGCTATAAGACATCAGATCTTGTGAAATTGGACATACTTATAAATGGTGAGATAGTGGATGCTTTGTCTATGATAGTCCATAAGGATAAGGCTTATGAAAGAGCCAGAAAGATGACAGAAAGGTTAAAAGAGAATATACCACGCCATCTTTTTGAGATTCCTATACAAGCTGCTATAGGTTCAAAGATAATAGCAAGGGAAACTGTCAAAGCATTGAGGAAGAACGTTTTGGCAAAGTGCTATGGCGGAGATGTTACGCGAAAGAAAAAATTATTAGAAAAGCAAAAAGAGGGCAAAAAGAGGATGAGACAAATAGGGAAGGTTGAAATTCCGCAAGAGGCCTTTATGTCAATCTTAAAGCTTGATGATGACAATGATTAGATCTGGTATATACGTTCATATTCCGTTTTGCAAGAGAAAATGCTATTATTGTGATTTTAATTCTTATGCAAACATGGAAGATAGTTTTTTTTCGTTTAAAGAAGCAATAATAAAGGAGATTAAGACGAGAAAAGAGGAGCTTAAAGATATATACACTTCTGTGTATATAGGAGGCGGTACGCCAAATGTCTTACCTCCTATATACATTGAAGAAATACTGAGTGAAATCTACGAAAACTACAGCTTAAGCAAAGATGCAGAGATCACGATCGAATTAAATCCTGGCTTAATAGATGAAGAAAAACTTAAGTCGTATAAAAAAGCGGGTGTAAATAGAATAAGCATAGGCCTGCAGTCTTGGCAAAACAATTTATTAAAAGCTATCGGTAGGATACATACAGTAAGTGATTTTATTGAAAATTATGGTTTAGCATCCAAATATTTTGACAACATAAACATAGATATAATGTATGCATTGCCAAATCAGACTTTTGAGAATTTTAAAGAAACATTGACAAATGTAATTGCATTAAAGCCATCACATATTTCTTGTTATGGACTTATATTAGAAAAAGGAACACCACTTTACGACATGTATGAAAGAAATGAGATTAAGCTTGCTGATGATGAATTCGAATTGATGATGTTTCACTATGGTGCAGAGCTTTTAGAGGCTAATGGATACAGACATTATGAAATATCAAATTACGCATTACCTGGGTTTGAATGCCGACACAACAAGCTGTATTGGATGGATTTACATTATTTAGGCTTTGGACCAGGTGCATATTCATTTGTAGGAAATAAGCGATTTGGCAATATAAAAAATGTTAAAAAGTATATAGACATGATTTATAATGATGGACATGCAGTTGATGATGTTGATGAGCTGTCTTTAGAAGATCGAATGTCTGAATTTATGTTTTTAGGTCTTAGAATGATGGATGGAGTGAATGATAAGGACTTTAAAGAGAGATTTGGCGAAAGCATGTTTTATGTATTTAAAGACGCCATTTATAAAAATATGGAGTTGGGCCTTTTAATTAAAGAAGAAGATGCCCTTAAATTAACTCAAAATGGAGTAGATGTATCCAATAATGTGTTTGAGGATTTTTTGTTTTAAAGTATTGACAAATATCCACAATAGTGGTATTTTTAAATCGTAATTAGCACTCTCAAGCTAAGAGTGCTAACAATAGAACTTGGGGTGGTGAATATGCCGTTAGATGATAGGAAGAAAAAGATTTTAGAAGCTGTTATTAATGACTATATTTTGACGGCAGAACCAATTGGATCTCGGACAATCGCAAAGCGATATAACCTTGGTGTAAGTTCAGCAACGATCAGAAATGAGATGGCTGACCTTGAAGAGATGGGGTACCTTGAACAACCTCATACATCTGCAGGTAGAATACCATCTGACAAAGGATATAGATTTTACGTTAATAATATATTAGAACACTATTTGAATGAGAGCCGTGACGATGAAGTAGAGACAATTGATGAGGTGTTTGCTGAGATAGATGATATAGTGAAGAAGTATGCCAGGCTATTGTCTACCGTTACTAACCATACTATAGTGGTTAAAATGCCTCGAATTGATGAAAACACGATTAAGCGAATACAGATATTGCCTGTTGATGCAAACAAATTGATACTTCTTGTTATGACAGAATCAGGTATTATGAAAAACTATTTGATAAGTTTAAAGGATAATATTGATAATAATTTGTTTGAGTTTTTAAACAACCTGATCAACAATAAAATGATGGGAAAAAGAAAAAGAGAAATGGATCAGACATTGAGAGATGAGATAAAAAAAGAGTCTGGCAGTGCTATCGGAATCATAGATAAGATTACAGATACGATCATAAATGGTTTAAAGCAAATGGATGAAACAGACTTGTATTCTGAAGGTATTTCAAATATTCTCAACTTTCCTGAGTACAAGGATCTGTTAAAAGCCAAGATGTTTTTCGATCTGATTGACAATAAAGACATTATGAATTCAGTGTTGGAGCCTTTAGATGATTCCATCGATGTTACTATTGGAAGTGAAAGCAAGTTTGAAGAGATGTGGGATTTAAGCATAATCAAATCTACTTATAAGATAAATGGTGAGGTTGTAGGAACTTTTGGCATTATTGGACCTACAAGGATGAATTACAAAAGGCTTATAAATGAAATAAATACGATGTCAAATGAATTGTCAAAAGTTCTATCATATATATATCAAGAAAATAAGAGGTGAAACAATGGACAGAGATAAAGATACGATAGAAAATAAAAGCAATTTAGAAGAAGACTTAAAAGACAATACATCCGATGCTAACCGACCTCAAGATGACATTGAAGGTAGCATTGGTGTAGAAAATGTCGATCAGAATGAACAAAAAAATTATGAAGGAGAAATTGAAGAATTGAAAAATAAGCTTAAGCAGAAAGAAGACGAAGCAAATGAATACTTAGAGATGGCTCAAAGACTTAAAGCGGAGTTTGAAAATTACAGAAAAAGGACAGAAAAAGAAAAAGCCGATCTTATTGAATATGGCAAAGAACAAGTAATCTTAGATATATTGCCTGTTGTAGATAATTTTGAGAGAGCTCTTGAAGCTACTCACAGTGATAATGAGGAAATAGCTTCATTTAAAGAAGGTGTCAATTTAATATACAGGCAGTTTAAAGGTGTTTTGGAAAAACTGGGTGTTAAAGAGATAGAGTCTTTAGGTCAAATATTTGATCCATACAAGCATCATGCTGTTATGCAGGAAGAAGCAGAGGATAAGAAGGAAAATGAAATAATTGAAGTTTTTCAAAAGGGATATATGTTTAATAATAAAGTAATAAGACCGAGCATGGTCAAAGTAGCAAAATAAAATAAAGTATATGAATAGGAGGAATAGATTATGGGAAAAATTATAGGAATTGATCTTGGTACAACTTTTTCATGCGTAGCTGTTATGGAAGGAGGACAGCCGGTAGTAATACCAAACTCCGAGGGAGCCAGGACGACGCCATCTGTTGTGGCATTTACAAAAGAAGGTGAAAGATTAGTAGGCCAAGTTGCAAAAAGGCAGGCTATTACAAACCCTGAAAGGACAGTTATGTCTATAAAAAGACATATGGGTTCTGACTACAAAGTAACTATTGATGGAAAGAGTTATACACCGCAAGAGATTTCAGCAATGATACTGCAGAAGCTAAAAGCTGATGCTGAAGCGTACTTAGGAGAGAAGGTTACAGAGGCTGTAATAACGGTTCCTGCGTATTTCAATGACAGCCAAAGGCAGGCAACTAAAGATGCAGGTAGGATAGCTGGACTTGACGTAAAGAGAATTATAAACGAGCCTACTGCGGCTTCATTGGCCTATGGGCTTGATAAGCAAGGTAATCAGAAGATAATGGTGTACGATTTAGGCGGTGGTACATTTGATGTTTCCATACTTGAGATAGGCGATGGGGTATTCGAAGTATTGGCTACAAGTGGTAACAACCACTTAGGCGGTGATGATTTTGACCAGAGGATTATGGATTGGCTGGCAGATAACTTCAAAAGAGAGTACGGGATCGACCTGAGAAACGACAAGATGGCAATGCAGAGGCTTAAAGATGCGGCGGAAAAGGCAAAAATAGAACTTTCTTCTGCTATGACAGCTAACATAAACTTGCCTTTTATAACTGCTGATGCTACAGGCCCTAAGCACATAGATGTAAATCTTACAAGAGCAAAATTTGAGGAGCTTATTAATGATTTGGTGCAATCTACTGTTGAACCAGTAAATCGTGCATTAAGCGATGCGAAGCTTAGTCCTTCAGACATTGATAAAGTGATATTAGTCGGTGGTTCGACAAGAATACCATTCGTTCAAGAGACGGTAAAAAGGATAATGGGCAAAGAACCACACAAAGGTATAAACCCAGATGAATGTGTTGCAATAGGAGCTGCAATTCAAGGTGGTGTATTAGGAGGCGAAGTTAAAGACGTATTGTTGTTGGATGTTACGCCGCTTTCTCTTGGCATTGAAACACTTGGCGGAGTATTCACAAAATTAATTGAGAGGAATACTACGATTCCTACAAAGAAGAGCCAAATCTTCTCCACTGCGGCGGATGGGCAGACATCTGTTGAGATACACGTTCTGCAAGGCGAAAGACCGATGGCTCGGGACAATAAGACTCTTGGAAGATTTACGTTGACTGGAATTCCACCTGCTCCAAGAGGAGTGCCTCAGATAGAAGTTACATTTGATATTGATGCTAATGGCATTGTCCATGTTTCTGCAAAAGATTTAGGTACAGGAAAATCTCAGAACATAACGATCACTTCTTCTTCTAATTTAAGTGAAGAAGAGATAAACAGGATGATGAATGAGGCAAAACAGCACGAAGAAGAAGACAGAAGGAGAAAAGAAGAGATAGAAGTAAGAAATAATGCAGATTCATTAATATACCAAGCCGAAAAGACCATGAAAGATTTGGCGGACAAGATGACACAGCAAGAAAAAGATGATATAAATAAAGAGATAGAAAACGTAAGAAAAGCTCTTGAAGGTAGCGATATTAACGCTATAAAAAGTGCTTCAGAAAAATTGTCACAAGCATTTTACAATGTATCTTCCCGCATATATCAGCAAGCAGGCGGCACAGGTCAGACAAATAGCTATAGTGGCAGTGATGAAACATCTAATAAAGAGAATGTATATGAAGCAGACTATAAGATGGAAGATGACAACAAAGATAATAAATAAGAACCAGGTGAATCCTGGTTCTCATTCATGTTGAGAAAGGCAGGTGATGTGTATGGCAAAAGATTATTATGCGATATTAGGCCTTGATAAAAATGCCAGTGATGAAGATATAAAGAAGGCTTATAGAACTCTTGCAAAGAAGTATCATCCTGACTTAAATCCTGGCAATAAAGAAGCAGAACAAAAGTTTAAAGAGATAAATGAAGCATATCAGATTTTGTCTGACCCTCAGAAAAAAGCTCAGTATGATCAATTTGGCGATGCAGCATTTAATCAAGGCGGTTTTAACCAAGGAGATTTTGGTGGCTTTGGCGGTTTTGGTCAAGGTGGATTTGATTTTGGCGGCTTTGGCGACATTTTTGGTGATATATTTGGTGATATGTTTGGAGGCAGTACCAGAAGAAAAACTGGGCCTCAAAAGGGAAATGACATAAGGGTTAATTTGACTTTGGCCTTTGAAGAAGCTGCATTTGGCGTCGAGAAAGAGATTGAAGTTGAAAGGTATGAAAAATGCGATAGATGTAATGGTACAGGTGCAAATCCAGGAACGAAAGTAGAGGTATGCCCCGAATGTCATGGTACGGGTGAGGTCAGAATAACGCAAAATACGCCGTTTGGCAGGATAGTCAATGTAAGAACGTGTCCTAGGTGTCATGGAGAAGGCAAGATAGTCAAAGATCCATGTTCAAAGTGTCATGGAACTGGAAGGATAAGAAAACTAAGGAAACTTAAAGTTAATATACCTGCTGGAATTGATGAAGGACAAATGGTATCATTAAGAGGTGAAGGTGAACCAGGAGAAAGAGGAGGAGCTAATGGAGATCTTTTTATTGTAATAAGCATAAAACCTCATAAGATATTCAAGCGGGATGGATTTAATGTCTTGCTTAAAATGCCTATAAGTTTTGTAGATGCTGCACTTGGTGCAGAGATAGAAGTTCCTACTCTTGATGGCAAAGCTATATACAATATTCCGCCTGGAACTCAAACTGGAACGGTGTTTAGGCTTAGGAACAAAGGAATACCTCATATCAATGGAAGAGGACGTGGTGACGAATTTGTAGAGGTATATATCGATGTTCCTAAGAAATTGACGGAAAGGCAAAAAGAGCTATTGAGGGAGTTTGACAAACTTAGCAATGATAGCGGTAGTAAATCATTTTTTCAAAAAGTAAAAGATGCTTTTGGAGCATAAAAAAGGGTGATATGATTGAAATGGCTTGAAGTTAAAATTACGACTTCAGTGGAAGCTGAGGAAGCTATAACAAATATAATGCATGAAGTTGGTGCGGGCGGTGTTGTTATAGAAGATCCCAATGATTTGAAGATATTAAATGATAGCAATGAATGGGATTATGTAGATCCTGATATGATTGTAGATAGCAATAAAGTTGTAATATCAGCTTATTTCCCTCTTACCCCAAGTACAATTGACAAATTAAGCATAATCAAGGATAGAATAACAGGACTTAAAGAATATAATTTGGACATTGGAGATTTTACGTTCGAGACGGCTGAGGTCGATGATGAAGATTGGGCAAACAGTTGGAAAAAATATTATAAGACTTTTAAGATTGGCAAGCGTGTTGTCATAAAACCATCATGGGAAGATTATAACCCAGAAGAAAATGAGATAGTAGTTGAGTTAGATCCAGGCATGGCTTTTGGCACAGGCAGTCATGAGACTACAAAAATGTGCATAGAATTTTTAGAAGAGAATGTTAAAAGTGGCGATATCGTATTTGATATTGGATGCGGTACAGGTATATTGTCAATTGTCAGCTCTAAGTTGGGTGCAAAAAAAGTTTTTGCAGTTGATGTTGACGAAGTTGCATTAAAAGTGGCTTCTCTAAATGTAAAATTAAACAAACTGGATAATATCGAGGTTTTGAAAAGCGATCTTTTAAAAGAGCTAAATGGTGAGGCGGATTTAATAGTCGCAAATATTATAGCTGATATAATAATAAAAGCTACTTTTGACATACATGAAAAACTTAAAGAAAATGGCTTGTTCATATCAAGTGGAATAATTAAAGATCGTAAAGATGATGTTTTAAATGCCATTTCCAAATATTTTGACGTTATTGAGGTCAAAGAAGATGGGGAATGGGTTGCAATATTATCAAGGAAAAAGTGAGTGCTGTGAGAAGGCTTTTTATAAAAGATGAAGATATAAAAGATGGCATAGTCAGAATATATGGTGATGACGCGCATCACATAAAGGATGTATTAAGGCTAAGGATTGGAACTGATTTGGTGGTTTCTAATGGAGTAAAACAGTACAATGCTTCTATTCTTTCTATCGAAAGCACATCTGTTTTATTAAAGATAGTCGATGAGTTGCATCAAGTTGTAGAGAGTTCTATAAATGTGACTTTATTTCAGGGACTGCCGAAGTCTGACAAAATGGATTTGATTGTTCAGAAATGCACAGAAATTGGAATAAAAAAGATTGTGCCTGTTGAAACCGAATTTTCTATTATAAAGGTTAAAGAAAAAAGCATAGGAAACAAAATAAACAGGTGGAATAAAATTTCTCAAGAAGCATCAAAGCAATCTGGAAGATTGATAGTGCCAGAAGTTTTGGAGCCGATAAGTTTTAATATTGCTGTAAATTACATCAATGAGTTTGATTTATGCGTAATGCCGTATGAAAGAGAGACCAATGTTAGGTTAAAAGACGTTTTAAAAGAGAATAATGGTGCAAAAAATATTTGCATTTTTATCGGGCCTGAAGGTGGCTTCTCGCCTAGTGAAGTAGACACGGCGACTAAAAATGGTGCTGTAATTGTTACATTGGGTCCAAGGATTTTAAGAACAGAAACGGCTGGTATTGTGGCTGGTTCTATAATTTTGTACGAATTAGGAGATCTAGGATAGATGATTTTTACTTTGCCTCTTAAATAATTTTCGAGGCTTATTTTTTTATATTTAGTTAAATGTTATAATAAATCTTGAGCTTTATAACAAACAATATGGGAGGAATATTACGAAGTGGCAAAGGCAAACATAGCTTTAGACGCTGACGAATTTTATGATATATATGGCCGCAAAAAAACCGTGTCATTTTTCACATTAGGTTGTAAAGTAAATCAATATGAAACGGAAGCTATGGCTGAGATTTTCAAGAGTTTAGGATATGATGTTGTAGGGTTTGATGAATATGCTGATGTATATGTCATAAATACATGCACTGTGACTGGTCGAGGTGATATGAAATCAAGACAGGAAATAAGAAAGGCTAAAAAAATAAATCCAGATTCTGTAGTAGCTGTGGTTGGCTGTTATTCGCAAGTGGCTTCAAATGAAGTCTTAAATATACCTGAAGTCAATGTTGTTTTAGGAACTAAAAACAAAGGAGAAATAGTTAAATTAGTAGAGAAAGCAGCAAATGCTAATAAGGTGAATGCTGTTGAAGATATATTTAAAGATAGAAAATTCGAAGAACTTAAAATATCGGCTCAAGAAGGTCATACGCGGGCGTATTTAAAGATACAGGATGGATGTAATCAATACTGCACTTATTGTATTATACCGTATGCCAGAGGGCCTATAAGAAGCAGAAAGCCCAATGACATATTTGATGAAGTTAAAAGGCTGAGGGATAATGGCTATAAAGAAGTGGTGTTGACAGGCATACACGTTGCATCATATGGCAAAGACTTGGAAAATGTGGATTTGCTTGATATAATAAAGATGATACACGAAATCGAAGGCATCGAAAGAATACGCTTAAGTTCAATTGAGCCTACATTTTTAACCGAAGATTTTGTAAGAGAAGTTTCTCTTTTGCCGAAATTTTGCAGACACTACCATATATCATTGCAAAGCGGTTCGGACAGTGTTCTTAAAAGAATGGGTAGAAGATATACAACAAGCGAATACAAAACGATCATAGAGAGAGTCAGAAAGTACATCAAGGACGTGGCGATAACCACTGATGTAATGGTAGGGTTTCCAGGAGAAACGGAGAGAGAGTTTAATGAAACCTATGAATTTGCTAAGGATATAGAATTCAGCAAGATGCATGTATTTAAGTATTCAAGGCGAGCCGGTACAAAAGCGGCAGACTACCCTGATCAAATTAAAAACTCTGTCAAAGAAGAAAGAAGTAAAATATTAATTAAGCTTTCAGAAGAATGCGAATTGAAATTTTACAGAAAGTTTTTAGGTAGCACTTTAAATGTGCTATTTGAACAGAGGACTAAAGAGTTAAATGATTATGTGGAAGGACTTACTGACAATTATATAAGAGTAGCAGTAAAGTCAGATTTAAACATTAAGAATAAAATACTACCTGTAAAATTGATAGACTTAAAGAAAGATTTTGCCATAGGAAATATAGTTGAAGGAGGTGAGATGGTTGAGCGATTGCATTTTTTGCAAGATCATAAATAGGGAGATTGAATCAAAAATAATTTATGAAGATGATTATGTGGTTGCCTTTCCCGATATTAATCCACAAGCGCCAGTTCACTTGCTTATAGTCCCAAAAGCTCATATTGATTCTCCATTGGACATTGATGAAAGGAATAAAGAGCTTGTAGGCCATGTCTATGTAATTGCAAAAAAGCTGGCTAAGCGGTATGGGATTGATAGCAAAGGATACAGGATAGTGTCTAATTGTGGTGACGACGGCGGACAAACTGTTCACCATATACATTTTCATCTTTTAGGCGGAAGATTTATGACATGGCCTCCAGGGTAAACATTGACACAAATTGGTTTTTAGATTATAATATATTAAGATATCCCAATAATATTTGCAGCAATAAATGCAGCTTACATTTGGCAGTTTATCCGGAGGGAGGGAGATTACAGTGTCAGAAGTTCGAGTTGGAGAAAATGAGTCCCTTGATAATGCATTGAGAAGATTTAAGCGCCAATGCTCAAGAAGTGGCGTTCTTTCTGAATTAAGAAAAAGGGAACATTATGAAAGCCCAAGCGTAAAACGCAAAAAGAAATCAGAAGCAGCAAGAAAAAGAAAGTACAAATTTGGGAAATAAGGAAGTGTGATTATGGCCCTTAAGGATCGATTGTACAAAGATATGGTTGATGCTATGAAATCAAAAGATGTATTCAGAAAAAATATTCTAAGTATGGTTAGATCTTCGATATTGCAAGTAGAAAAGGATACAGGAAAAGTCCTTGATGATGAAGGGGTCATTAATGTAATTTCAAGAGAAATAAAACAAAGAAAAGAGGTTTTGCCTGAATACGAAAAAGGTGGCAGGCAAGATTTGGTAGATAAAGCGAATCGTGAAATAGAAATTATGCTGGAATATATGCCACAGCAGTTGACTGATGATGAAATAGATGAAATCGTAAGAGGCGTTATTGATGAGACTGGTGCTACAAACAAAAATGATATAGGAATGGTTATGAGTAAAGTGATGCCTCTTGTAAAAGGTAAAGCTGATGGCAATAAAGTTAAAATGATAGTTTCGCAGCACTTACAATGATAAAAAAACTTGGTACTTAGATGTATCAAGTTTTTTACTTTTATTGCATGGAAAGTAGATCCATGCTTTTTTTATTTTATTTTAAAATTCCTTAAAAGAATGTTTTTACTTGAAGATTCATAAGATTTAACGGGAGGAGGCTTTATCATGAAGTCAAATACCATAAAAGAAGGAATTCTAAATTTAGTTGATTTCCCTAAAGATGTTTTATTAAACCTTCCTAAGATAACAGTAATAGGCAACACGCAAATTACTGTAGAAAATCATAGAGGCATAATAGAATATATTCCTGAAAGGATAAGAATCAATTCTACGATAGGCATGATTAGAATAACAGGTAAAAATATGATTATAAATTCAGTTATGACAGAGATACTGGTTATTACTGGTAAAATATTAAACATAGAGATAATTGTATAAGGTAATTTATTTGCTTTGTTCACAATCTAAAAGGCAAAAGGAGGTATTTGCTTGCTGGCCATAAAATTGTGGAATTTTTTATACGGGTATGCTATTATAAAAATAGAAGGCTTGTCGATAGAGAGATTTTTAAATATTGTTATATCTAAAAACATATATGTATGGGATGTAGAAAGGATGAACTATACCGCAATAGTAGCAAAGATCAGTTTAAAAGGGTTCAAGCTTCTACTGCCGTATACGAAAATGACAAATTGCAGAGTTTACATCGTCGAAAAAAGAGGGTTGCCGTTTATTGTCTTTTATCTAAAGAGAAGAAGAATGTTGGTTTTAGGTGCAATAGCGTGTGTGATACTAGCATATATTTTTTCGATGTTTATATGGTCTATTGAGATAGATGGTGGACAAAATATAAGTGAAGCTTCTATAATTTCAGAACTTGATAAATTGGGGCTTAAGGCTGGTGTTTTAAAGTCGTCAGTAAATATTCATAAGATTCAACAAGAATTTTTGGTGGATGAAAAAGATGTGGCATGGATTGGTATTGACATAAAAGGTACAAAAGCAATAGTTAAAGTTGTGAAGAAAACTGCACCACCTGCTGTATTAGATGAAAATGTGCCATGTAATATAATAGCTAAAAAAGATGGTATAATATATAAAATGACAGTATTAGAAGGTGATGCTTTAAAAAAAGTTGGAGACACAGTAAAGATGGGAGACGTCTTAGTATCTGGGATAATAGAAAGACCTAATACAAACACGCGATTTGTACATTCAATGGGTACAATATTGGCAAGAGTCTGGTATGAAGGCTACGCAGATGTTAATTTAGTGCAGCAAAAGTACAAGAGGACTGGTAGAAAAGTCACTATGACAAAAATTTCAATGGGAAGCAGCACATTGACTCTTTTGTCGCGAAAAATCAATTTTAAAAATTATGATAGAGAAGTGAGAAATTTGACTTCATCCGCTTCTCCAATAAAAATCATAAATGAGACATATTATGAGACGGTGCCGATTGAAGTAAAGTTGACAAAAGATGAAGCAGAAAAATTAGCTGTGGAAAGTGCTCTTAAAAACATTTCATCTGCTTTTGGAAAAGATGCTAAAATAGTCAATAGACAAGAAAAGATGACAATGATAAACGCAAACGTGCTGCGGGCTGATGTTATAGTGGAAGTGATAGAGGATATTGGAACGCAAGAAAACATCAATTATAATGCGGAGGTAAAAATTGAAAGAAGTAACAATTGATATCAATAATATTGAACAAGCTGCAAATTTATTTGGCAAGTTTGATGAAAATATAAAATTGATTGAAGAAGGAATGGATGTAAAAATTGTCGTCAGAGATGATATGATTAAGATCAATGGTGAAGAAGCCAATGTGGATGGTGCAGAAAAGGTGTTTAGTGAGCTTATAGATATAATCAATAGTGGTGAGATTATAACAGCTCAAAACGTCTTATATGCCATGAGATTAGTCAATATGGGAGAGGAAGAGAAGCTAAAATCTATCTTATCTGACATTGTATGCATTACATCAAGAGGAAAGCAGATAAGATGTAAAACTTATGGTCAGAAACGCTACGTAAACGCCATAAGAAGTAATGAGATTGTCTTTGGAATTGGACCTGCAGGTACAGGAAAAACGTATCTTGCTATGGCAATGGCTGTAACATCTTTGAAAAATAAAGAAGTCGGGCGAATTATTTTGACAAGGCCGGCAGTTGAAGCAGGAGAGCGACTGGGCTTTTTGCCAGGCGATTTGCAAGAGAAGGTTGATCCATATTTAAGACCGTTGTATGATGCATTATATGATATTCTTGGAGCTGAAACATTTCAAAAATACATGGAAAAGGGCCTTATTGAAGTTGCCCCATTAGCGTATATGAGAGGCAGAACTTTGGACGATTCATTTATAATACTTGATGAAGCTCAAAATACTACTCCAGAGCAAATGAAGATGTTTTTAACAAGGATTGGATTTGGTTCTAAAGCGGTTATAACAGGCGACGTTACACAGGTGGATTTGCCTAAAGGAAAAAGATCTGGACTTAAAGATGTCATTGAGATTTTAAATGGTATAGAAGGCATAGAATTTGTTTTACTAAAAGAGCAGGATGTTATAAGACATCCCCTTGTTGCTAAGATAGTAAAAGCTTATGAAGTATTTGAAAAGTCTAAAAAAACTGATGATGCGGAAGAAGAAAATTCTTCTTGGGAGGATTAATTTAGATGCATATAAAGGACATGCCGATTAGAAAAATATTTTTAAGTCAAAAGGCATATTTGATATATATTACAACTATATACATCATTGTATCGATATTTCTGTTTTACACAGCAATAACGCCGCCTAAAATCGATATAAAAGCTGGAGATGTTGCTCAGATAGATATTAAAGCACCTAAGGACATTGTTGACAATTTAGCAACACAAAAAAAGATTCAAGAAGCCATGAACAGTGTAAATCCTAAATACGATTACGATGAAAATGTTGCACAAGAATCTTACATTAAGCTTACTGATTTTTTTAATAAACTTAGGAGTGTTAGAAAGTCAAGTGGACAGATTGACGAAAAGCTCAATACACTAAAAGAAACACTACCAATTAAACTTGATGACCAATCTCTTAAAGTTTTGCTTTCTGCTGAAGACAATACAATAATTGCGGTGGAATCTTTGGCTATTTCAACTGAAAAAGCCACGATGTCACGTCAGATTACAGATGATGCTTTATCTGGCGCGTTAAGCAGTGTAAAAAGTATTGTAGATAGCTCAGATCTAAATCAAGATCTAAAGCCGATAGTGTATAAAATACTATCTTCTGTCATATCTCCTAATATGATATACAATGCAACTGAGACTGAGATGGCAAGAAAAGAAGCTGCCTCAAAGGTAGAGCCTGTCGTCTATAAGAAGGGGCAAAATATCATTGTAAGCGGTGAAGTAGTTACAGACGATCAAATCCAGGTATTACAAGCATTGGGACTTCTTAAAAATAATAGCAGAGTAGATTTTGCGATGCTATCTGGCATCATCGTCTTATTGGGCGTGTCTTTATTTATTGCTGGCTATTATATAATTAAGCTTAATAAAAAAGTGAGGGAGAAGTATGCGTATATCCAAATACTTTATCTTTTGGGGGTAATATATTATTTCATAGTTATAGCATTAAAAAACATAAATCCGTTGCTTATTCCATCAGAGCTTATTGCCTTATCTGTTTCGGTCATATTAGATCCTTTTATTGCCATAACGCTTAATACATTCTTTTCTATTATAAGTGGCATGATGCTAAATTTTAATCAGGCTTTCTTTGTAATGTCCATATTTGGAGGGACAATTGGAGCCATAAAGATGGCTAATTCAAAGCAGAGAATCGATTTTGTCAAAGCTGGCATATATGTAAGTGCTGCTAATACATTGTCTATATTAGGAGTAGGGCTTATTAATAGTAATAATATTTTATCTGTTTTAGAAAACAGCCTTTGGGGAATAATTAGCGGTGCTTTTAGTGTCATATTAGCCATAGGGTTACTTCCATTTTGGGAATCTGGTTTTGACATTATAACACCTTTGAAATTGCTGGAGCTTTCAAACCCAAATAATCCTTTGTTGAAGAAGCTGATGATGGATGCTCCTGGTACATATCATCATAGCATAATAGTCGCTAATTTGGCTGAAGCAGGATCTGATGCAATTGGTGCAAACAGCCTATTGACACGAGTTGGGGCATATTACCATGATATAGGTAAAGTAAAAAGACCGTATTTTTTCAAAGAAAATCAATTTACGGATGAAAATTTGCATGACAAAATATCGCCGGATCTAAGCTCACTGGTGATTACATCTCACGTTAAAGACGGTGTTGAGCTTGCTAAAAAGTATAAGTTGCCTGAAGATATAATAAATTTAATACGAGAACACCATGGTACATCTCTCGTAAAATATTTTTACAGTAAAGCGTTAAAGACAGATGATTTATGTGAGGAAGACTCGTTTAGGTATCCGGGTCCAAAACCTCAGACTAAAGAATCTGCAATTTTAATGTTGGCAGATTCTATTGAAGCTGCTGTAAGGTCCCTTCGCGATCCTACAGATGATGAAATTGAAGCTATGGTCAACAAAATAATTGATGACAGATTAAAAGATGGTCAGCTTAATGAAAGCAATTTAACTTTAAAGGACATAAAGGATTTGTCAAAGTCATTTTTGACATCTTTAAACGGAATATTTCATCGCAGGATAGAGTATCCTGAAATAGAAAATAATAAGGCAGAGGTGTTACAATGAATATTTTAATTGATAATAGACAGGATAAAGTTGATGCACAGGGATTGGATAGGATAGTAGAAGATGTGGTGCGAACAGCGTTGGAAGTGGAAGGCGTTGTCGATGATGTGGAGGTAAGTGTATCTTTTGTCGACAATGAGGAAATTCATAAGTTAAATAAGTATTACAGAAATGTCGATAAAGAAACTGATGTATTATCTTTTCCACTGGTGGAGTTTGAAGAAATATATACAGATATAGACGAAGAAGATGATGATTTAGATGAAGTACAACCTATAGGTGATATAGTAATTTCTTTGGAGAAGGCAAAGCAACAAGCTGAAGAATATGGTCATTCCTTTATAAGGGAAGTTGCGTATCTTACAGCACACAGCATGTTTCATTTGATGGGATACGATCATGAGACAGAAGACGAAAAAAAGGTAATGAGGGAAAAAGAAGAAGAAGTTATGCGACGTCTAAAAATAGAAAGGTGATACATTTTTGAAGATAAAAAAATTGATAGATAGTTTTAACTATGCTATAGAAGGAATCATATACGCATTTAAAACAGAAAAAAACATGAAAATACACTTTGTGGCGGCCCTTTTTGTGTTAGTTTTAAGTTTGTTTTACAATTTTAGCAAACTTGAGATGATAGCCATAATAGTTACAATATCTCTTGTCTTAATCGCTGAAATGATAAACACAGCTATAGAGACTATAGTCGATTTAATAACTGATGAATATCATGCTTTAGCTAAAATAGCCAAAGATGTGGCTGCTGGTGCTGTGTTGATATCTGCTTTAAACGCTGTATTTGTCGCATACTTGCTATTTTTCCATAGGCTTAATCCGTGGGTTAATATTTTGCTTACAAGGATAAGAAACTCTCCTACCCATATTACATTCATTACACTTATAGTTGTGATGATATTGACCATAATTTTAAAAGCCTATTTCGGCAAAGGGACGCCACTGAGAGGTGGTTTGCCAAGCGGGCACAGTGCAATAGCATTTTGCCTTGCAACAGCATCAACTTTTATATCTAAAAACATGCTGATATCAACCATAAGCTTTATTATGGCTTTTTTAGTGGCACAAAGCAGAGTTGAAGGTAAAATACATTCTGCTTTTCAGGTAATAGTAGGTGCTATTATTGGGATACTTATAACGATATTGTTTTTTCAGATTTTTAAATAAAATTTTGAGGTGATGATATGGCATTTAAGTCAGGATTTGCTGCATTGATTGGAAGAACTAATGTTGGTAAATCTACTCTTTTAAACGCATTGTTAAATGAAAAGGTGGCTATAACTTCAGACAAGCCGCAAACCACCAGAAACACCATCCAAGGTATTTTGACAGGTGAGGACTATCAAGTGATTTTTATTGACACACCTGGTATACATAAGCCAAAACACAAATTAAGCGAATTCATGATTGAATCCGTAAAAAAAACTTTGGCAGAAGTAGATTTAATAATCTACATGGTAGAACCAGATGTTGAAGTAGGACCAGGTGATAAATATATCATCGATCATCTTATAAACATTGAAACACCAGTAATTTTGGTCATAAATAAAATAGACACCGTTTTCCATGAAACTGTAGATATGTCAATACAGATATTTAAGCAACTTTATAATTTTAAAGATATACTGCCAATATCTGCTTTAAAAAATATGAATATAGATCTTTTAAAACACACAATAGTATCGTATATACCAGAAGGGCCGCAATACTTTCCAAGCGATTATATAACAGATAGGCCTGAGAAGTTTCTCGTATCAGAAATAATAAGAGAAAAAATATTAAATTACCTTGAAGATGAGGTACCACACGGTGTATACGTAGAAGTTGACTCGATGAAAGCAAGAGAAGATAAAGACATATTGGACATAGAAGCGTTTATATACTGTGAAAAAGAGTCTCACAAGGCTATTATCATAGGGAAAAACGGACAGATGTTAAGAAGAATAGGAAGTAGTGCCAGAATAGAGTTGGAAAGTTTATTTGGCCAAAAGATATATTTGGATCTGTGGGTAAAGGTGAGAAAAGGTTGGAGAGATAATGTCAGCATTTTAAGGAATTTTGGCTATGTAATTGACAAAAATTAATTGGTAGTGTTAAAGTATACTTAAGAAAGGTGGAGATATTGTGGAAATTGCAAAGATGATAGATCATACTTTATTAAAACCGGATGCAACTGATTCTGATATTAAAAAATTGGCTGATGAAGCTAAGGAATACGGTTTTGCGTCTGTGTGCGTAAATCCATGCCATGTAAAACTTGTAGCTGATGTTTTAAAAGACAGTGATGTAAAGGTATGTACAGTTATCGGTTTTCCTCTTGGCGCTAATACGACTGAAACCAAGGTGTTTGAAGCAAAAGAAGCCATATCAAATGGGGCAAATGAAATAGACATGGTTTTAAACATAGGCAAACTGAAATCTGGCGACTACAATTATGTGAAAAAGGACATAGAAGCTGTGACAAAGGCAGCTAAATCTTTTGGAGAAATCATAGTTAAAGTTATCTTAGAGACATGTTATCTTACTGATGAAGAAAAAGTAAAAGCCTGTGAAATTACAGTTGATGCAGGGGCAGATTTTGTTAAAACATCAACTGGATTTGGCAGTGGTGGCGCAACTGTACACGATGTTGAATTGATGAGAAAAACTGTTGGCGAAAATTTTGGTGTTAAAGCATCAGGTGGCATAAGAACTGCAGATTTTGCTAAAGAAATTGTAAAAGCAGGTGCTAACAGGATTGGTACAAGCTCTGGAATTCAAATCGTAAAAGGATGGTAAAATCAACAAAGGTCAAATTATCATGAAATTTATAAAAACAGAGTCCATTGTCTTAAAAAGCAGGTTAATAGGTGAATCAGACAAAGTCGTTACACTTTTTACGAAATCAAATGGTAAGATAGATGCAATAGCAAAAGGTGCAAGGAACTCGAAAAGTAAATATTTGGGTTCATCCCATCCTTTTTCAATAGGATATTATGTTTTGTTTGAAGGGCAAAATTACTATTATATTGACCAATGGGAGTTGATCCATTCATTTTTAAAGATAGACGATGATATTTTGAAGCTTTCTTATGCATCGTATTTTGCAGATATTGTTTATAAGCTACTTGAAGAAAACGAAAAAAACACGAATATATATAATCTATTAAAGTATTCTATGTTTCTTTTGGAAAAAGATCTTTTCGATTGCGATTTGCTTTCAATCACTTTTTGTCTGAAGTTTGTCACATTTATGGGATATATGCCTGAAGTGCACCACTGTTTATCCTGTGGCAGAGATGATAACATTATGTATTTTTCGCCATTGAAAGGTGGTGTATTGTGCAGAGATTGTAAAAGCAGTGCTGATGACATATTCTACATAAAAAGAGAAACACTAAATATGTTAAGGTATTTGCTTAGCAATGGTTTTGGCAATATTGCAAAACTTAGAATACAAAAAGATATATTAGTAGAACTAGATAAAATAGTTACTGATTATATGAGTGTTCATTTTGACAAAAATTTTGAGTCAAAATATTTTTTAGACAAGTTAAAAAATATGTAGGAGGTGATTTAAATGGATAATGAGCTTGAAAAGATCGATCAGATTGTGGCTAGAACAGGTGTAAGCTACAAGGAAGCGAAGGAAGCCTTAGAAAAGTGCAATGGTGATGTGGTAGATGCCCTTATATACATTGAAGAAAATAAAAAGAATTGGACAGAGAGCATATCGGTTGCAGGTTCTGAAGTAATCGACAAGATAAAAGAAATTGTCAAAAAAGGCAATGTCACAAAAATAAGAATAAAAAAAGACGACAATGTGATACTTGAGGTTCCTGTCACCGCTGGAGCCATATCAGCCATCATAGTTCCTCAGCTTACTGTCATAGGTGCTGCATTGGCTTTTTTCACAAACTGTACTGTTGAAATAGAAAGACCAAATAAAGAAATAACTGTATTAAAAGAAGAAAAACAATAAAATCCAATGCTTTCATTAAGCGATATTGACATATTTAAAACTATTTGATATTCTAAAATAAATTGAGTTTAGCCCTTTTTGCCGAGGAGGAAAAAGGGTTTTGTTTATACATAAAAAGGAGTGTTTGTTGATGGCTTTTGATGTAACCATGGATAAAATAGTGTCTCTTGCAAAAAATCGTGGCTTTATATTTCCTGGGTCTGAGATCTATGGAGGTTTGGCAAACACATGGGACTACGGTCCGCTTGGTGTTGAATTTAAAAACAATGTAAAAAGAGCTTGGTGGAGGAAATTTATACAGGAAAGTCAGTACAATGTGGGTATAGACTCTGCAATTCTGATGAATCCTGAAACATGGGTGGCATCTGGACATGTTGGCGGATTTAGCGATCCATTGATGGACTGTAAAGAGTGCAAATCTAGATTTCGTGCTGATAAGCTTGTAGAAGATTATTTAAAAGAACATGGAGAAGAAACAAATGTAGATGGTTGGACAAATGAAAGATTAAAGCAGTTTATAGATGACAACAACGTGCCGTGTCCAGTTTGTGGTGCTCATAATTTTACAGATATTAGAAAATTTAATTTGATGTTTAAGACGTTTCAAGGCGTTACTGAAGATTCGAAGTCAGAAATATACTTAAGACCTGAAACTGCACAGGGCATATTTGTCAACTTTAAAAATGTGCTAAGAACATCCAGGAAGAAGATACCATTTGGGATAGGGCAAATTGGCAAATCATTTAGAAATGAGATTACACCTGGAAATTTTACTTTTAGGACGAGAGAATTTGAACAGATGGAATTAGAATTTTTCTGTAAACCTGGTGAAGATTTAGAATGGTTTAATTACTGGAAAGAATTCTGTATGAATTGGCTCTTAAATTTAGGCTTGAGAAAAGAAAACCTGAGATTTAGGGATCACAGTAAGGAAGAGCTTTCGCATTACAGCAATGCTACTACAGATATAGAATACAGATTTCCATTTGGATGGGGAGAGTTATGGGGAATAGCTGACAGGACTGATTTCGATCTTAGACGTCATATGGAACATTCAGGAGCAGATTTAACATATTTTGACCCTGTTACAAATGAAAAGTACATACCATACTGCATTGAACCATCTGTAGGGGCTGATAGAGTAGCTTTGGCTTTTTTGATAGATGCTTACAATGAAGAAGTGATAGAAGAAAATGACACAAGAGTCGTTTTAAAATTGCATCCTGCATTGTCACCGATAAAGGCAGCAGTTCTTCCTTTGTCTAAAAAGCTGGGTGAAAATGCTTATAAATTGTATGATGAACTAAGAAAAGATTTTGTGGTTGATTACGATGAGACAGGAAGCATTGGAAAAAGGTACAGAAGACAGGATGAAATAGGGACACCATACTGCATAACGTACGACTTTGATTCATTGAATGATGAATCGGTGACAATAAGGGATAGAGATACGATGCAGCAGATAAGGATTAAGATAAACGAAGTAAAGTCGTATTTGGAAGCTAAATTAAAAATATAAAAAAAATCAGGCGAGTGCCTGGTTTTTTTTATATTTTATGCTATAATATTAATTGGACATTATTGTAATTGACTTAAATGATAGAATGTTGTTGTATATAGTTAGAAAACGTTAATCTGAAAGGTATTGTCATAACGGGAGTAAAACTGTCCCACATGACTGTTTTAGTATCAGCTATTATTTAGGAGGCTAAAATTATTGTGGATGAGAATGTAGCCATTTACCTTGTGTCTGATTCAAGCATTGATACGGCGGAGCATGTAGCAGCCATAGCCGCATCCAGATTTGGCACCAATATAAGTCAAATCAAAAAGTTTCCTTATGTTGGTGATAAAAATCAGATAGATGAAATAATAATAGATGCTTCTAATAATAAGAACAGCCTTATAATACATACGATGGTAGTCGATGAATTAAAACGATACCTTCTAAATAAGGCGAGACAGTATGATTTGCGCATCGTTGATGTGATGGGGCCTATTATGGATGCTATAGAAGGTACTACTGGCATTGCACCTACAGAATTATTTTTTCATAAGCGTAAGCTTGATGAAGACTACTTCAGAAAGATGGATGCAATTGAGTTTGCAGTAAAACATGATGATGGAAAAGATGTGAATGGTCTTTTGTTGGCTGATGTTGTAATACTTGGTGTTTCAAGGACATCAAAGACACCACTATGTATGTATCTTGCACATAAGTATATTAAAGCTGCAAATTTTCCACTGGTGCCTGAGGTGGATCCGCCAAAAGAATTGTTTGAAATAGATCACAACAAAATATTTGGTCTTATGATAAATATTGATAACTTGGTAGAAATACGAAAAGAAAGGCTTAAGTCATTGGGTTTGGATTCTAAGGCAGTTTATGCTGCTAAAGATAGAATCATAAAAGAGCTTAACTACGCTAAGGAGGTGATGGAGCGGTTAGATTGTACAGTGATTGATGTAACGAATAAAGCTGTCGAGGAAACAGCAAGCATAATATTAAATAAAATCAATAAAGGAGGACTATAAATGGCTAAGAAATATGTATATTTGTTTAGCGAAGGAAATGCGTCCATGAGAAATTTACTGGGCGGAAAAGGGGCAAACCTTGCTGAAATGACAAATCTGGGCTTACCTGTTCCGCAAGGCTTCACTGTTACAACAGAAGCTTGCACAAAATATTATGAAGATGGTAAAAAAATATCTGATGAAATAGTAGAAGAAATCTACAAGAATATGGCTATTTTAGAGGAAATAAATAACAAAAAGTTTGGAGATAAGAAAAATCCGTTATTGGTTTCAGTGCGTTCAGGTGCAAGAGTTTCTATGCCTGGAATGATGGATACAATTTTAAATCTTGGGTTAAACGATGATACTGTTGTAGGACTTGCTGAAGCTACTAACAACGAGAGATTTGCATACGACAGCTACAGAAGATTCATTCAGATGTTTTCAGATGTCGTTATGGGAATTGAAAAGAATAAATTCGAAGCAATATTGGACGCTGTCAAAGAAGAAAACGGTGCAAAATACGATACAGATTTGACTGCAGAAAACTTAAAAGAAGTTGTAAAGAGATACAAAGAACTGTACAAGAAAGAGATGGGCGTTGACTTCCCACAAGATCCAAAGATTCAGCTCTTAGAAGCTGTCAAAGCCGTATTTAGATCATGGGATAATCCGAGAGCTATTGTTTACAGAAGGTTAAATGATATACCAAGTGATTGGGGTACTGCTGTAAATGTTCAGACAATGGTATTTGGCAATATGGGTAATGATTCTGGTACAGGTGTGGCATTTACGAGAAATCCTGCAACAGGTGAAAAAGCATTGTTTGGCGAATTCTTGATGAATGCTCAGGGTGAAGATGTCGTTGCAGGTATAAGAACGCCACAGCCAATATCTACATTAAAAGACATAATGCCTGAAGTGTACAATCAATTTACAGAAATTGCAAATAAATTGGAAAATCACTACAGGGATATGCAAGATATCGAGTTTACTATAGAAAGATCAAAGCTTTACATGCTTCAGACGAGAAATGGTAAGAGAACTGCTCAAGCAGCATTAAAAGTTGCAATAGACTTAGTAAATGAAGGCTTAATAGATGAAAAAGAGGCAGTGCTAAGGGTTGATCCAAAACAGCTTGACCAATTATTGCACCCAATGTTTGATGCAGATGCATTAAAAGCAGCAAAGCCTATTGCAAAAGGTTTACCGGCATCACCAGGTGCAGCAGCAGGAAAAGTGTATTTTACAGCAGATGATGCTGTTGAAGCTGTAAAAGGTAGAGGCGAAAAAGTGGTACTTGTAAGGATGGAAACATCTCCTGAAGACATAGAGGGTATGGTTGTTGCACAAGGTATTTTAACAGGCCGTGGTGGTATGACATCACATGCTGCTGTTGTTGCCAGAGGAATGGGTACATGTTGTGTTGCTGGATGCAGTGCTGCATTAATTGATGAGAATCAAAAGATAATGAAGATCGGTGACATTGTAGTTAAAGAGGGGGATTACATATCAATTGATGGAAGCACTGGCAATGTATATTTGGGAGAAATAAAGACTGTTCCACCTTCTCTTACAGGTAATTTTGCTACATTGATGAGCTGGGCAGACAAATACAGGAAGTTAAAAGTAAAAGCAAATGCTGATATACCGAGGGATGCTAAAGTTGCTGTAGAGTTTGGTGCTGAAGGAATAGGTCTTTGCAGAACAGAGCATATGTTCTTTGCTGAAGATAGAATACCTGCCATGAGAGAAATGATAGTATCAAAGACAGAAGAACAAAGAAGGAATGCACTAAATAAACTTCTGCCTATGCAAAGGTCAGACTTTGAAGGATTGTTTGAGACAATGGGCGAACATCCTGTTACAATACGTCTTCTCGATCCACCATTGCATGAATTCTTACCACATGAAGATGATGATATAAAAGCATTGGCTGATGAAATGGGAATGACATTTGAGGATCTTAAAGCAACTGTAGAAAGCCTCAAAGAGTTTAACCCAATGCTTGGTTTTAGAGGTTGTAGACTTGCTGTCAAGTATCCTGAAATAGCTGAAATGCAGACAAGAGCTATAATTGAAGCAGCTATAAATGTATCAAATAAACTTGGCATTAGTATTGAACCACAGATAATGATACCTCTTATTGGCGATGTAAAAGAAATGAAGTATGTAAAAGACATAATCGTAAAAACAGCTGAAGAGGTATTAAAAGAAAAGAATTCCAACATTAAGTATTTAGTTGGAACAATGATTGAAGTTCCAAGGGCTGCTCTTACAGCAGATGAGATTGCGAAAGAAGCAGAATTCTTCTCGTTTGGTACAAATGACTTGACACAGCTTACATTTGCATTCTCAAGAGATGATGCTGGTAAGTTCTTAGAATCATACTATGATAAGAAGATTTACGACTTTGACCCATTTGCAAAACTCGATCAGACTGGCGTAGGCAAACTTGTTGAAATGGGTACAAAACTTGGCAGACAGACAAGACCTGAATTAAATGTAGGAATTTGTGGCGAGCATGGTGGAGATCCGTCATCAATTGAGTTCTGCCATAAAGTAGGACTTGATTATGTATCATGTTCACCATTCAGGGTTCCAATCGCAAGACTTGCTGCTGCACAAGCCGCAATAAAGGATGAAAAATAAAGAATAATATATAATATTTTAGGCTGCTGGCATATTTTGTCCAGCAGCCTTTTACATATTGCTTTTAATTACCTTACCATTTTTATCTATAACTTTATACTTCCCTGTATAAAAATCAATAAAAATCATTGGATATGAGCTGTATTTATTTGTTAATATCTCCCAATAAACTAATTCTTTTCTGGGATTTTCTGTTGTCTCGTGTTTCAACTCTATTTTCCAAATCTCATCGCATAACTTATTATTATTTACAATTGATATTGCATCTTCGCTTGAAATACCATCTTTTGAGTTAACAACATATTCCAAATGTGGATTAAAAAAATGAATTTGATTTATAAAATAAATATTTTTATTGCCTTTACTGTCAATAGCATTTACTACAGTTAATGGTCTACCAATATTATTAAAATGTAAAGAAGTAATTTTAACCGTATGTCCTTCATAAATAACTATAGAAATTGCTTGTATTTGCCTTAAAAAAAGCAATATAAAAAAACAGATTATTAGAATAAATAATAACAATATTTTGTATTTCTTTTTTATAATAATACCCTCCTTAGAATTTTAATAGGCTTGATAATAATTTTACTGTAAAAAGTCATTTTCCGGAACATATTTTTAATCGGTAATGCTTTGACTTGCAATTTATTACACGGTGCCTTAGCTCTAATGCCTCAAACAACATATTAGGCTTTAAAACTGATTCATATTCAGTTATTATTTTGCAGCTTGAATTTGCTATAAAAAATTACTTTTTGCAGTAATATATAAACAATAATCTTTACTTAGATTCAGCAAGTAAAAAATCTAAATCAAATATTATTTTATAAATTAATTTTATATATCAAATTTTACTAAATAATTCAATCTTTCTGCTGAATCTAAGTTTATAATATCAATTTTATTTAGTGATTACATTTACATACCCCATATTGTATATGCAAGATTACTAATATAGGATTTATCATAATTAAAATCTCTATATACATCATTGGTATTCCAACCATCATGAACAACATACCAATAATTTGTTGTATAACCCATAAATACTACATAATGACTGCCGTAATATGGGTGTAATAAATAAAGTACAGTACCTGGTCTGTTATTATTTATCTCATTTTTAATTGAGTCATAACTTGTTACAAGATCCCCAGTATAGAACTGACCATAGTAAACTCTATTTGTATATTGATTTAATCCATTTTTATACCATAAAAAAGGTGTTGCGCCGACTGTTGTTCCTATATCTTTTGCAAGTTGTGCTATATCATTATCTGCATTACCTGTTATTAATTTAGGATAACCATTATGCGCCCAGAAGTATAATAAATTATAAGCTGCTACTGGTCCACAAGATCTATTACCAACAACTTGTTCTGTTCCAACATTATAAAGTATTTTACCAGATGATAATGCGGTTACATTAGTTGTAATGTTTTTTGTTTTTAATAAATTTTTTGCATCCTTACTTGTATCTACACTTAATTTTACACTACTATCATATGTGAAATCAAATATTTCTTTGGATTTTGATTTTTCATTTCCTGCGGCTACACCATAGTTTGATGGTCCATCATACAATAATGTTATTTTCTTATTATTAAATTTGTCTGATTTGGCTTTTATATATTCAGAAAGATAGTCTGAATATGGTGATTGGCCAAGAGCATATTCAACAACTTTATCAGTTTTAGGGTCTACAATGACATATCCAATTATTTTGTTACCATGCAATATATTATAAAGGTAAGCTGATAATTGATCGTCCGAATTATATAAATTTATTCTTTCACTTATTTTTTCTCCATTCCAAATCATAAATTCACCGTAATTTGAAATGTTCTTTATTTGTACTTCAACATCTTTATCTACAGTGTTATCCATAGCAAAAACAAAACTAAAGGTAGAAACTGTAAGAAGAGTAACAACCAGAAGCAATAAAACTAATTTCTTTAACACAGAAAACATCTCCTCATTTGAAAATTATTTTTCTTTTAAAATATATTAAAAATCATATATGAGGTAATTTTATCATATCATATCCTTTCATGTTTTTAAATTTTTATCTATTTAGTGTAATTATATCATAATTGGTTTTGCTAAAAATTACAAAAAATAAATTTTTCATTAAATTTTTCTTGAGAAAAGCAAGTAATTATTTATAAACACTCTAATTTTACCTAAAATGCTTTGCAAGGCGAAGACAGACCGAAAGGTAAAAAGCAAAGGGAAGAAAGAAATAAAATTAGCAGTGTATATTAGCAAACGGAATGAATGCAGGGAAAATGAGTTAGACAGAAAAAGGAGCAAACAATTTAGCAAAGATATTAGCCTTAAAGATAAGCGGAAAACTTAATAGTGTTGTAGAAGCATATTTTAATGTGATAATATCAGAAGAAAAATTAGCAGAGATAAAAGAAGAAATAAAACTATCAGCAGCGGATGTAAACAAAAAGCAGAAAAAAGTAAAGACATATCACATACAAAAAGGTGGTATGCCGTTTGAAGGTTGTGCAATGACAAACAGTCGAAAAGCAATAGGGGAAATACACTCAGATACAAATGCCTAAGCGAACTAAAAGTCATATAAAAGGCGCAATATGAAGACAGAAATGGAGCAAAAACAATTGCAAGAGAATTCACAATACATTAAACATTATGTGGATAAAATTTGAAGAAAAAATTTGCTAACGACTACTTGACACAAACAGTTTTTCTTTAATATTTCTCATAGTAGATGTTATAATTATAATAGATAAATGGAAAATTAATTATGTAAATTTTTATTTTAATGGATTGAGAGGAATCGGTATGAATTTTAAAGATAAATTATTAGAGCTTTTTAGCGACGAAAATTACAAACCTTCAAAGATTGAGAATATTTTAAAAATGCTTGATGTGGATTATAGTCAAAAGGGCATTGTTGAGGAGCTATTAAAGGATTTAGAAAAAGATGGAACAATATATAAGACAAAAAATGAAAAGTACGCTTTGTCAGAAAGATTGGATATAATAAAAGGCAAAATAGATGCCACATCAAGAGGATTTGCTTTTTTGATACCTGAAAATGAAAGCATTAAGGATATATTTATTTCTAAAGATAATTTAAACAGTGCAATGCAGAATGATACAGTTCTTGTTCGGGTTACAAAGAAAGTTGAAGGGAAGAAGTGGGAAGGAGAAGTTGTAAAAATACTCAAGAGGGCTAATTCTACCATTGTAGGTACTTTTGAGAAAAGCCGCAATTTTGGTTTCGTAGTTCCTGATGATAGAAGCATTACGCAAGATGTATTTATTTCAAAAGCTGATACCATGAATGCCGAAGATGGTATGAAGGTGGTAGTTAAAATAACTAAGTGGCCTGAAAAGCGGAGAAGTCCTGAAGGAAAAATAATTGAAATTTTAGGCAGGAAAAATGATCCTGGAGTAGATGTATTGTCAGTGATTCGCTCGTACAATATACCTGAAGAATTTCCAAAGAAAGTCATAAAAGAAGCAGAAAATATACAAGAGAAAATATCAAGTGAAGAAATAACAGGAAGGATAGATTTGCGTCACTTAAATATTGTAACGATAGATGGTGAAGATGCAAAAGACCTTGATGATGCTGTGGCAGTAGAAAAACTTGAGAGCGGCGATTATGTACTTTATGTCAGCATTGCAGACGTCAGTCATTACGTCAAAGAAGGTTCTGAGCTTGATAAGGAAGCTTTAAATAGAGGTTGCAGTGTGTACTTTATAGATAGAGTCATACCAATGTTGCCACACAGATTGTCAAATGGAATTTGCAGCCTCAATCCATCTGAGGACAGATTGACACTTACGGTAAAGATGAAGATAGACAAAAATGGTAATGTTATAGATCACGATATATTTGAAAGTATAATACGAAGCAAAGAAAGAATGACTTATACTAATGTGTACAAAATCTTAGAAGAAAATGATGAAAAATTAAAAGAGCGATATAAAGATTTAATAGAAGATTTTAATAATATGAGAGATTTGGCAAAGATTTTGTTAGAAAGAAGGAAAAGGCGCGGTAGTGTAGACTTTGATTTTGAAGAAGCAAAAATAATTGTAGATGAAAAGGGAAAACCAATTGATATTGTAAAGATCGAAAGGAATGTAGCCCATAGGATTATTGAGGAATTTATGCTTGTTGCAAATGAGACAGTTGCTGAGCACATGCATTGGATCAATGTGCCTTTTGTATACAGGGTTCATGAGCATCCGGACATGGAGAAACTGATGGCATTTAATAAATTTATACATAATTTAGGTTATCACATAAAGGGCATTGGAGGAGATGAAATACATCCAAAAGCATTGCAAGAGCTTATAAAGCAAGTGAGGGGCAAAAATGAACAAAGAGTTGTTGAGACGCTTCTACTAAGGTCTTTAAAGAGGGCCAGATATAGCCCAGAGGATTTAGGACATTATGCTTTGGCGACGCAGTATTATACACACTTTACATCGCCTATAAGGAGATATCCCGATCTGATAATCCATAGGATTATCAAAGAGAATATTCATGGTAAATTGAATGAGAAGCGGCAGGAACATTATAACAAAATATTAAATGACATTTCATTAAAAGCTTCAGAGAGGGAAAGAGCGGCTGATTCGGCGGAAAAAGAGATTGAAGATTTGAAGAAAGTAGAATACATGAAAGAAAGAATTGGGAATATCTACAAAGCTATAATCGCCAACGTGACAAATTATGGCTTCTTTGTAGAGTTAGATAACACAGTAGAAGGATTAGTCGATATTGATACACTTGATGATGACTATTACCATTATGATGATGAAACATATACGTTAATAGGCGAAAGAACGAATAGAAAGTTTTCTATAGGTGATATTGTGTACGTAAAGGTAGTAGGTGCTAACGTGGACAGGAGAGAAATAGATTTTGTCTTGGCTACACCAGATGAAATCCGCAATGTTGAAGGTGCTTGACATGTGAATTTAATGTGCTATAATAATTAAGCGCAGACCCATGTACTGTGAGGGAACAATGTATTTTACAGAAAAGGTGTTATTCTTATGAGTAGTGAAAATATAAAGGTGCTTGCACAAAACAAAAAAGCCAGTCACGACTATTTTATAGATGAAGTTTATGAAGCAGGCATTGTGCTTTTTGGTACAGAAGTCAAATCTGTACGCATGGGCAAAGTGAATTTGAAGGACAGCTTTGCACGTATAGAAAACAATGAGGTTTTCTTATACAATATGCATATAAGCCCATATGAAAAAGGCAATATTTTTAACAAAGATCCACTTAGAACGAGGAAATTGCTTCTTAATAGAAGAGAGATTAATAAATTGACTGGCTATGTCACTCAAAAAGGCTATACATTGGTTCCTTTAAGGGTTTATCTTAAACATGGGCTTGTAAAGGTGGAATTAGCAGTTGCCAGAGGTAAAAAATTGTACGATAAAAGAGAAGATATGGCAAGAAGAGATGCTAAGAGGGAGATAGAAAGGCACTTTAAAGAAAGTCAGCATATATGATATACGGGGGTGTACTGGTTTCGACGGGGGTAGTTGAGGTAAAAGTAGCGAGCCGAGGTTCCATCTGCTCGTAAAACGGTGGACTTAAATATAAACGCAAACGATAATTTAGCTTACGCTGCTTAATTACAAGCAGCCGTTCAACCTTTGATTCCCACATCAAAGGATTGGGCGTCGATTTAGTGGGGGAACTGATTTATCAAAGCTTTGAGATAAATCGGATTTTATGAAGCTACCGAAGCAGTTATCCTGTCACTGGGAGAGCTGCAGAGGGAATGTTAAAACAGTGACTGCGCTCGGAGAAGCTTTTACTGTGACACCTTCGGACCGGGGTTCGACTCCCCGCACCTCCACCATACATATTCGGGGATATAGCTCAGTTGGGAGAGCGCTACAATGGCATTGTAGAGGCCAGGGGTTCGAATCCCCTTATCTCCATTAAAAAAAGCCTTGAGAACCGATTGATTTGTAATTTAAATATGAATTATCATATAAAAAAACTATTGAGGTTAAATACCCCAATAGTTTTTTTATTATATCTACACGTAGAAAAGCATGTCTGCATATGTTGGAAGTGGCCAAATATCAGCGTCTACCAAAGTTTCTAATTTGTCACCTATTTCTCTAAGCTCTCCCATTTTTGCAAATACTTCATCTCTGTAATATTTAGCTACGGCAAAAGAATCTCCTTCAATATTTGATGCATTATTTACAGCGCTTTCAAGATTGTCGATTCTTCTCTTAAATTCGGCTGTCAATGAAGAAACTTCCTTCAATAAATCGGCTTGTGCGTCAACTGAAGCGTCTAATCCAGTTTCTTTTACTGCGTTTATAGAGTCTGCAACATTTTTAATGAATTTTAAAACTGCCGGAAGAATTTGCTTTTTAGCCATATCAATCATTGTCAACGCTTCTATGTTTATAGTCTTTGAGTAATTTTCCAACATTATTTCATAGCGAGCTTCTAATTCTACCTTGCTTAATACGCCGTGTTTTTCCATGACTTTTACATTTTTGTCTTTCAAAAGGGCAGGAATAGCATCAACTGTTGAAGCTATATTTGGAAGTCCTCTCTTTTCAGCTTCTTTTACCCATTCTTCTGAATACCCGTTTCCGTTGAAGATAACTCTTTTATGATTTACTACGATCTCCTTTAATATTTTTTGAACTTCTTCATCAAAATTATCGGCTTTTTCAAGTCTATCTGCAATTTCAGATAAAACATCTGCTACAATCGTGTTTAAAATATAGTTTGCAGTTGCTACTGATGATGAAGAACCTACCATCCTAAACTCAAATTTGTTTCCAGTAAATGCGAATGGAGATGTTCTGTTTCTGTCGGTGGAATCTTTGTGAAGCGTAGGAAGCGTTGTTACGCCAATTTTCAATTCTCCACCTTGCTTTGAGTTTGTGGCACCGCCAGTTTCGCCTATTTGTTCTAAAATATCAGTTAATTGATCGCCTAAGAAAATCGAGATTATTGCCGGTGGAGCTTCATTTGCACCAAGCCTGTGGTCATTTCCAGGTGTTGCAGCAGATACTCTTAGTAAATCAGAGTATTCATCGATTGCTTTGATAACTGCACACAGGAAAACTAAAAATTGTGCATTTTCGTGTGGAGTCTTTCCGGGATCTAATAAATTTAAACCGTCATCTGTACTCATAGACCAGTTGTTGTGCTTTCCAGATCCGTTGACACCGGCAAATGGTTTTTCGTGCAATAGACATACTAGGTCATTTCTTAAAGCAACTTTTTTCATTATATCCATTGTCAATTGATTGTGATCCGTTGCTATGTTTGTCGTATTGAAGATTGGCGCTAATTCATGTTGAGCAGGTGCGACTTCGTTGTGCTCGGTCTTAGCTGATATTCCTAATTTCCAAAGCTCCTCATCAAGCTCTTTCATGAATTCGAAAACTCTTTCCCTAATAGTGCCGAAATAATGATCTTCCATTTCTTGACCTTTTGGTGGTTTTGCGCCAAATAATGTTCTGCCTGTCAATATTAAGTCTTTGCGTTTTTCATACAATTTTTTATCTATCAAAAAATACTCTTGCTCTGGACCAACAGTTGTTATGACTCTTTTTGAAGTGTTATTTCCAAATAACTTAAGAACTCTTAATGCTTCCTTTGATAATGCTTCCATAGAGCGCAATAAAGGTGTCTTTAAGTCTAATGCTTCGCCAGTGTATGAGCAAAATGCGGTTGGGATGTATAGGACATTATCTTTGACAAATGCAGGAGATGTACAATCCCATGCAGTATAGCCTCTTGCTTCGAATGTAGCCCTTAATCCGCCTGAAGGGAATGACGATGCATCAGGCTCGCCTTTTATAAGTTCTTTGCCTGAAAATTCTGTGATGACTTTACCGTCTGGTGTAGGAGAGATAAAAGATTCGTGTTTTTCTGCAGTAATACCTGTTAATGGTTGAAACCAATGTGTAAAATGCGTCGCTCCTTTTTCGATAGCCCAATCTTTCATAGCGTTTGCTACTACGTCGGCAACTTTTGGGTCAAGTGGTAGTCCCTCATCGATTGTCTTTCTTAAAGCATTGTATGTTTGCTTTGGTAGACGCTCTCTCATCACTGCGTCATTAAATACATTGGCGCCAAAAATATTTTTCAAAGAATTTTCTGACATAAAAATCCCCTTTCATTTATTTTTTTGGTATTAATGGAAAATATAAACAAAACAAGGACGCCATTAATACACACAAAATATATTAATGAAACGCCCTTGTCTCATTTTTAACTATTAAATTTTCTCACAAATAATTAATTAAATATTATCACAAATTTCATGTAAATGCAAGTACTTCATTTTTAAAAAGTCATGTACTTTTCTTGGTTATATTCCTGATTTGTTATATAATATGCATAAAAGAAATAGAGGTTTACAAATTTTCTAAGACAGCAAATGAATTATAGAGGTGAGGTTATGAATAAGTTGAAAGCTATAATCGTAGGACCGGGTAATATATTCAAAAGGGCATATTTGCCATTTATATTTAATGTAGATATGCTTGAAGTAGTTGGCATTGTAGGCAGAGATGAAAAAAAGCTTTTAAAGTATAAGGAGAATTATAAAGTTAGCACATATACTTCTATAGATGAAGCAATTGCTTTAAAACCTGATTGTGCTTTTGTGCACACTTCTACTGATAGCCATTATGAGATTGTGAAAAAACTTCTTACAAATAATATTCATGTTTATGTGGACAAACCTTTGACAGATGACTTAAAAAAAACTGAAGAACTTTATAATATTGCACTTAACAATTCACTTATTTTGACTGTTGGGTTTAATAGAAGATATGCACCATTGTATGTTAAAGCATCAGAGAATTTCGGAGAGCAAAAACCTGAATTGTACATGATGGAGAAAAATAGAAGTGGCGGTGTTGGGGGTGATATCAAATTCACCCTTTATGATGACTTTATACATGTGGTTGATACACTGTGTCATCAACTTGGCAATGTTGCAAGTATAAATATTTCACATGTGAGAATGATAGAAGAAAATAATAGCATGAAATATATAAATGTTGAAATTACTTCGGATAATGGGATCGCAATTGGGGTGATGCATAGAAATAGTGGTGCAGACAGAGAAGTGCTTGAGGTGCATGGGTATGGGAAAAGTGTCATAGTTGAAAATTTTGAAAAATTGATAGTATCTGACAAAAACAATGTATCTATTTATAGTCATAATTCTTGGGATAGTGTATCATATGTGAGAGGTTTTGAGAGTGCAGTAAATAATTTCTTATATTCTATAAATTCTAAAGAAATAAATGATGATGAAATAAAACTTTCTTTAAAAACACACCAATTAATCGATGAAATTCTGAAAAAGATAATTTGAACTACAGATAAAAAGTTTATAAAATAAGTGCTAAAGAGTAAATTTTAAGAAGGAAAAATTGATTTTTTATAGAATATAATCATAGGTGGTTTTATGAAAAGAATTTTGAATATTATCATAGCAATTGTTGTCATACTTTACATAGGAAAAGTTGCAGTAAATACTATAAGTGGAAAAGATAAGACAATACCACTTAAGCCCGGTAACTTATCGGAGTCAATAGACGCTTATGGTTACATAGTGGTTGATGCAATGGTCATAAATTCTCCTATTGATGGGAAAATAAATATGTTAGTAAAAGATGGGACAAGAGTGCCAAAAGGCAAAGAAATAGCAGAAGTCATATCGCCAAACTTTGATAAGTCGAAATTGGATGAGCTAAATTCTATAAATGAAAAGATTCAGAGCATTAAGGATGATAAAGACGCAAATCCCTATGCAAAAGATATAGAAAGTATAAATGCTCAGATAGATGAATTAAACAAGGAATATCAGCAGACAAAAGACAAGAGCGTTTTAAACAGTTTAAGCAAAAAAATAGATGATTTAATAAGCAAAAAAGAGCAGATAATCAAAAATGGTCCTTCGTCGATTAGAAATTTAGATGATCTTTATAGTCAAAAAAAACAATTAGAAAGCATTATTTCTAATGGTTTGTACAAGGTATATTCGCCTGAAGCTGGAGTCGTAAGCGATTATTTTGATGGATATGAAGATATTTTTAGTGTAAACAAATTGTTTAACATCACATTAAATGATATAAATGCAGTACAAAAAGAGCCAGCAGAAATAAAAGGTGAAGTAAAGCAAGGTGAACCGATATTAAAATTAATAGACAATTATGACTGGTATGTATTGTCTGTATTGGACAAAAGTAAGAGCCAAAAATTAAAAGAAGGGAACAATGTAAAAGTAGAAATAGATGATAAATATAGTCAATTGTTAGATGGAAACATAATGAAAATATATTCGATATCCGACAATTTATTTGGCGTAGTGATAAAGATGGATGATGCTTATGACGATTTTTATAAAAAAAGGAAGGTTAAAGTCGACATAACAGTAAATAACTATGAAGGCTTTATTGTGCCAAATACGGCTATCGTAAAAGTTGATGGAAAATATGGCGTGTATAAATTAAATAATGGCATTCCTCTCTTTGAAGAAGTCGACGTAAAAGCGCAAAATTCAGAAAATGCCGTTGTAGAAAGTCCAGATGGAAATTTAAAAATGTATGACGAAATATTAGTATATGGTAAAGACTATTTAAAGAAGTAAGAGGGATTATTATGGATATACGTTATAATATTGATAAAGTAAAAGAAAATGTCAAGAAGCATGCATTAAAAGTTAATAGAAATCCTGACGATATATTAATTGTGGCAGTGACTAAAACCGTCGATGTCTCAAGAATAGAAGAAGCGATAAAATACGGTATTACGGATATTGGAGAAAATAAAGTACAAGAGTTAGTAGACAAATATCCAACATTAATGGATAAGGTGCAGTTCCATTTTATAGGTCATCTTCAAACAAATAAGGTGAAGTACATAATAGATAAAGTGAAGATGATTCATTCACTTGACAGTGTGCGCCTTGCAGAAGAAATAGATAAAAGAGCCAAAAAATGCAATAGGATTATGGACTGCTTGATCGAGGTAAATGTAGGTTCAGAAGAATCAAAGTATGGAATTGAACCGTCAAGCTTGTTGGAATTCATAAAGGAGCTTGAAAGCTTTGACAACTTGAAAATAAAAGGTCTGATGACTGTGGCGCCGTATGTAGATGCTGAAGATGTAAGGTCTTATTTTAGAAAAATGAAGGAGTTATTTGATAACACTAAATCTTTAAATCAAAAAAATTTAGATTTTAAATATTTGTCTATGGGTATGACGAATGATTACACTGTTGCCGTTGAAGAAGGCGCCAACATCATACGTATAGGTACAGGAATTTTTGGGAAAAGATTATATGATATGGAGGTAAAATAAATGGCTGTAAAAGTGATTGAAAAGCTTATGAATTTTTTTGGATTTGATGAGCAGGAAGACGAAGGGGATGCTGAAAAAGTTGAAAACGAATTACCCTTTAGCCAAAAGCCAAAAATAGTTAATATACATACACAATCGCAGATAAAAGTAATTATTTTGAAGCCAGATAGTTTTGAACAGGCGCAGACAATACTTGAAAACATAAAAAATAAAAAGCCTATAATTATTGATCTTCAAAATATGGAGAGAAATGATGCTCAGAGACTCATAGACTTTTTAAGCGGTGCTGTTTTTGCGTTAAATGGAGAAATTAAGAAAATTGCTAATAGCATATTTTTAATTGTGCCGGATAATTTTGATATTGCTGGCGATATACAAGATGAAGTCGATTCAATGTTCAACTTAAAGTAATGAGGAGGGTATGATTTGACGACAAACTATGCTTTGATCTTAACATTAAACTACTTTTTTGAGATTGTAAATTGGCTTATTGTAATAAGGGTGGTATTATCTCTTTTGAGAATGGAGAATATGGGAAATCCTATATCGCGATTTGTCATCATCGTGACAGAACCTATTTTAGATCCTTTTAGAAGGTTGCAATTTAAGTCATCGATTGGAAGGAATATGATGATAGATTTTTCACCTATCCTTGCTATGTTGGCTATCCAATATGTGATAAGACCAATATTAGTAAGCTTGATTTCGTTAATATGATTTATTTACTTTAAAAGGGTGAAGGAATGGAATACAGCATTGCAAGACTTAATGATATGATAAATTGGGTACAGAAAAATAGGCGTGATAGATTTACAGATTTTCTAAGTATGAAAGATCAGAAAATACTGCTAAAGTTGATTGATAAACATGACGATATAGATTGTAGATTTGATGGTGGATTTAAAGAGGCTGAGAGAAAAATAGCCTGTATATATCCATCGTTTCTTGCGATTTCCGATGGTGAACATTTTGATGCAATAAAGGGGATAAGGATAAATGGCGACTTAATAAGGTTGTCACATAGAGATGTGTTAGGTTCACTGCTAGGTCTAGGTATAAAAAGAGAGAAAATTGGTGATATAATTAAAAGACAAGAAATCTGCGATGTAATAGTGCATAGGGATATAGCTGATTTTGTTTTGATGAATTTGAAAAAAATAGGTCGAGAGAAGGTTATTGTTAGTTCAATTGACTTAGATGAGGTTATAGAGCCTGTAATAGAATATGAGGACATTAAAACAACAGTTGCATCTGTAAGGCTTGATAGCATAATCGCGGCGGGGTTTAAAATATCCAGAACAAAGGCTTCGGATTTGATAAAAGCTGGACTTACTGAAGTGAATTGGGAGACAAATATATCGCCTTCATTTGAAGTAAAAGAAGGTGACATCATATCTTTAAGAGGTTATGGAAGGATCAAATTCCAAGAAATTTTGGGTACATCGAGAAAAGGCAGGGTATATGTTCATATTTTAAAATACAAATAACAATAAGATGACAAGGAGTGGATTGGCATGTTAACACCTATGGACATACACAATAAGGAGTTTAAGCGTTCATTTAGAGGTTACAATGAAAATGAAGTTGATGAGTTTTTAGACAAAGTTATGGAAGACTATGAACTATTGTATAAAGAAAATTCTGATCTAAAGGACAGAGTAAATATATTAAATGATAAGTTGCAGAACTACACAGATATAGAAAAAACGCTAAATAATACGCTGGTCGTTGCCCAAAAGTCGGCTGAAGATTTAAAGTTAAATGCTAAGAAAGAAGCTGATTTAATAATACAGCAAGCACAACAAGAAGCAGAAAAAATAATGCAGAAAGCCAATCAAGAAGTAGTAAGGATTAGAGCAGAGCTTGAAAGTCAAAGGAAAAAATTGAATGTATTTAAGGCTAAATTCAAAACACTCCTTGAAGGAGAACTTGAGGCGATATTATCTATAGACGACAGAGAATTTTTTGATGATGAGAATGATGTGAGAAATGATGAGGAATAGACTTGCTGTAATCGGGATCTTAGTCCAAAATAGAGAGTTGGCGTCTGAAAAAGTTAATCATATTTTAAGCGAGTATGCCGATATCATAGTGGGCAGAATGGGTATTCCATATAAGGAAAGAAATGTGTCAATCATATCGCTGATTGTCGACGGTACGACGGATGACATCGGTGCTTTAACTGGCAAGCTTGGTAGCATTGAAGGTGTAAAAGTAAGGTCTGCCATTACGACTTAAGATGTTGACGTCTTTTTTTACATATTGTATAATTATTTAAAATGCGAAAAAAGCGATGAAGAGGACAATTTATGCAAACAAAACTTTTAAGAGAGTTGGCGGTCGGTGGAAGCCAATAAGTTAGTTTGTCATATATCACCTCGAAGCTGCTGGCTGAAATTTAGTAAGCTAAGCCGGGAAAATCCCGTTATCTCATGAGTGATTAAGGCATTTAGCCTTAATAATTAGGGTGGTACCGCGACTTCTCGTCCCTTTGGATGAGAGGTTTTTATTTTTTCTGCATTTATGCAATTTGAAATAGGAGGTATGTTTATGGATTACAACAAAACATTAAATCTGCCAAAGACTGATTTTCCAATGAAGGCGAATTTGCCGATGAGAGAGCCAGAAATATTAAAGAAATGGGAGAACATGGACATATACCACAAATCATTAGATAAAAACAAGGGCAAAGAAAAGTTCATTCTTCATGATGGTCCTCCATACGCAAATGGCAATATACACCTTGGCACTGCCATGAACAAAGTTTTGAAGGACATGGTGGTTAAATATAAGACGATGAGGGGATATGAATCACCATATGTGCCAGGTTGGGATACTCATGGCTTGCCAATAGAGCAACAGGCAATCAAGACATTAGGGATAAAGAGAAATGATGTAGGTCCAGTAGAATTTAGAAGGGTGTGTCGTGATTTTGCTTTTTCGCAAATTGAAAAGCAAAAAGAACAATTTATTAGATTAGGTGTAAGAGGAGATTGGCAAAATCCATATTTGACGCTGAAACCGGAATATGAGGCAAAGCAGATAGAAGTATTTGGGGAGATGGCAAAGAAAGGATATATATATAAAGGACTTAAGCCTGTATACTGGTGTACAGATTGTGAAACTGCATTGGCAGAAGCAGAGATAGAGTATTCTGATGAAAAATCTGATTCGATCTACGTTAAATTCAGAATTGTAGATGACTTGGGCAAATTTAAAGGCATTGTTGATGATTTAAGTAATTTGTACTTTGTAATATGGACTACAACGACTTGGACAATTCCTGCTAATCTTGCAATTTGCTTGAACCCAGATTTTGACTATGCTTTGGCGAAATACGGAAATGAAATTTACATAATGGCAAAAGATATGCTTGACAGCATTGAAAAAGAGACAGGACTTTCAAACCATGAAATAATTGCTACTTTTAAAGGTTCAGAACTGGAAGGAATGAAGGCTAAGCATCCTCTTTTTGACAGGACATCGCTTATAATATTAGGCGAACATGTAACACAAGAGGCAGGTACAGGATGTGTACACACAGCACCTGGCCACGGTGAAGAGGACTTTGTAGTTGGTCAAAAATATGGACTTGATGTTTTGAATCCTGTTGATGATAAAGGGCGATTTACTGAAAAAGCAGGAAAATACAATGGACTATTTTACTCTGATGCAAATAAGGTCATAAAAGAGGATCTTGAAAAAGCCAATGCTTTATTGGCTTCAAAGACTTTCACACACTCGTATCCTCATTGCTGGAGATGCAAAAATCCTGTTATATTCCGCGCTACAGAGCAGTGGTTTGCATCTGTAGATGGCTTTAGAGATGAAGCGCTGAAAGCGATAAAAGAAGTAAATTGGATTCCTGAATGGGGCGAAGATAGGATTACAAACATGGTTAGAGATAGGCACGACTGGTGTATATCCAGGCAAAGGATATGGGGTGTTCCAATTCCTATTTTTTACTGCAAACACTGTGGGAAAGAATTGATAAACGATGATACGATAAATGCGGTAAAGAAGTTGTTTGCAGAAAAGGGTTCTGACGCTTGGTATGAACTATCGGCCGAAGAAATACTGCCACAAGGTACAAGGTGTGAATGTGGTTCTACAGAGTTTAGAAAAGAAACGGATATTATGGATGTATGGTTTGACTCTGGTTCCAGCCATGTAGCGGTTTTAGAGACAACTGAGGGACTTAGATGGCCAGCAGACTTGTACTTGGAAGGTTCTGACCAACACAGGGGATGGTTCCAGTCATCGCTTCTTACATCTGTCGCTACAAAAGGTATCGCTCCGTATAAAAATGTATTGACACACGGTTTTGTTGTAGATGGTGAAGGGCGAAAAATGTCTAAATCCCTTGGAAATGGAATCGATCCAGCCGATGTTGTAAAAGAGTATGGTGCTGATATATTGAGGTTGTGGGCTGTTTCTGCAGATTTCACTTCAGACATGAGGATATCAAAAGAAATTTTAAAGCAGATGACTGAGTCATACAGGAAAATCAGAAACACAGCAAAATTTTTATTAAGCAACCTTTACGATTTTGATGCTGATAAAGATTTGTTGCCATATGATGAATTGTTAGATATAGATAAATGGGCTTTGTACAAATACAATGAGCTTGTGAAGGATGTAACTGAGGCTTTTGACAAATATAAATTTTATGAGTTCTTGCATCTTGTTCATACCTTCTGCATTGTAGATATGAGCAATCTGTACCTTGACATATTGAAAGACAGGCTATATACTTTCCCAGCCACATCAAAGGAAAGGAAAGCAGCTCAAACTACTTTATATATTATATTAAATGGTTTTGTAAGAATCATAGCACCAGTGCTGACATTTACGGCAGATGAAATATGGAGTTATATGCAACACGATGCAAAAAATAGTTTTGAGAGCGTTCAGCTTGCTGATTGGCCAGAACCTAATGATATCTACGATAATAAACAGTTAATCGACAATTGGAACAAGCTTTTTGATATAAGAAAAGATGTATCTAAGGCATTGGAGATATCCCGGGCAAACAAGGAAATAGGTCATTCTTTGGAAGCTCAAGTCGATATTTATGCGTCGAAAGAGCTGTACGAATTTTTGAAGCAGTTTGAAGAAGATTTTAATACAGTCTTTATAGTATCAAAAACTGTTCTTCACGAAAATGATGGGGTTATACCTGATGATGCGTACAGAAGTGAAGATTACGATATTGCCATAAAGGTAAGTCATGCACCTGGTGAAAAATGCGAAAGATGTTGGATGTACAGTGAAACTGTAGGTGAAGATAAAGAGCACCCAACAATTTGCAGTAGGTGTGCCGCACATATCTAAAGGGAGATTTCTCCCTTTTTTAATTAAAGACGAAAGGAGAGTATAAGTGTGAAAAAGATAGGCTTTATCGGCGCTATGGAGGAAGAAGTGGAGCTACTCAAGGAAGCTATTGTTAATGAACTTACGATAAATAGGGCAGATATGGATTTTTTTAGCGGTATAATAAATGGGGTAGATGCAGTTGTTGTAAAATCAGGAATAGGAAAGGTAAATGCAGCGATTGCAACACAGATATTGATATCTGAATTTAAAGTTGATTGCATAATAAACACAGGTGTTGCTGGAGGATTAAAAAAAGGCATAAATGTTGGAGATATAGTCATTTCTTCTGATGCGATAGAACATGATTTTGACACAACAGCATTTGGAGACGAATTAGGAGTAATACCTCGCATGAAGACAAGCGTATTTAAAGCTGACGAATATCTTATAGATGTGGCTTATAAGGCTGCTAATGATAATATTGATGGGAAAGCGTATATTGGCAGGATTGTTTCAGGTGATAAATTTATTTCATCAAAAGATGAGGCTTTAAAATTGGGGAGGCTTTTTAATGCATTAGCAGTTGAGATGGAAGGCGCAGCAATTGCACATACTTCATACCTTAACAATATACCATTTGTTATAATAAGAAGCATTTCAGATAATGCCGATGGAAATGCGACAAAAGATTTTAGCCAATTTGTCAAGGAAGCAGCAATAGTATCCAGTAACATAGTTAAAGAGATGATAAATCTAATCAAGGAGAATTAAACATGAGTGCTGTAAATGTAAGCCTACAAGTATTACCTATAGTTGAAGAAGAAAGAATCTATCCAGTCGTAGATAAAGTTATTGATTACATAAAATCAACAGGTGTTAAGTATTTTGTAAGCCCTATGGAAACGACTATGGAAGGAGATATCGATGTTCTCTTGGATATTGTGAAAAAGGTTCAAAATATATGCGCAGATGAAGGTGCCAAGAGAGTAATTTCGATTGTAAAGATAGACTTTAAACCTGATGGTGTGACAATTGAGGAGAAAATAGGCAAATATAGAGATGATTGTTGATGTGAGATAATTTATATTTTAGACAAGATTAAAACTATTGACATATATTTTAACACGTTATATAATTAAATCAATCGAAATGAAAAAAATCGATGAGCAGGAATAGTAAATATCGCATTAGGTTAAAGCGAGCCTGGGATGGTGGAAGCTAGGTACTGACGGCGTTATTGAATGGGCCTGCGAGATGGCGTGTGAAATAAAAGTAGCATTGCCCGGTAGTCTACCGTTAAAATGACAGGGTATCGAGAAATCTGTACCTGAATGAGATGTTTTGTACTTAGGTGGCAAAGCGAAATGAAAGCATTTCGTCCTTAGTGGATGAGATGTTTTTTTTAAACCACATAAGTATAAAATAATTTGGGTGGCACCGCGAAGTCACTTCGTCCCATTGGATGGAGTGACTTTTTTGCATATTAAGGAGGTGTATTGGTTGAATATTACTGAAAAAGAATATGAAAGGCTTGTAAAAAAGAAAATCGTTTTTCCTGTTTACGAGGAGATAAACGGTGATGAATTAACGCCAATCAATATTTTTTACAATCTAGATGGTGAAAATAAATTCCTTTTGGAAAGTGCTGAAAGCAGTAAAATGTGGGGTAGATATTCGTTTATAGGTTCAAATCCGTATTTGAAGATCAAAAGTAATGATGATTTAATCCAGATTGATGGTGATGAGAAGAAAATAAAATACGGCAGGATTCTTGACTCTATAAGAGAAAATATGATGTACGAGTATGATAATTGCGGTCTTGAATTTCCATTTACAGGTGGAGCAATAGGCTATGCTGGATATGATGTCATAAGGCAATATGAATATCTTCCATCGAAAAATGTAGATGAAATAGGAATACCTGATGCGTATTTTATGTTTTATAAGACCATAATTTGCTATGATCACTATAAACATAATTTATCTGTTATTTACAATGTATTTCCCGATGAGAATGAAGAGTATGACGCTATAAAAGGAAAATTGAGGAAAGTGATCTTAGACATAAAGAGTAATGTAAAAATTCACGATATAAAGCCAAAAAAACTCATTTCTGATATTGATTATAATCTTACTAAAGAAGAATTTTGCAATATTGTAATTAAAGCAAAAGAATATATAAAAAACGGCGACATATTTCAGGTAGTTCCGTCTCAGAGACTTAAAGTTAAAACAGATTCTGTACCTTTTGATGTATACAGGAGACTGAGGAATGCAAATCCATCACCATACATGTTTTACATCGACTTTGACGATTTCCAACTGATAGGTTCGTCGCCAGAAAGCCTTGTATCCGTATTTGGCAATAAAGTTACTACAAATCCGATTGCAGGAACCAGAAAAAGAGGAAAAAGCACTGAAGAAGATTTAATATTGAAAGATGAGCTTTTAAATGATGAAAAGGAAAAGGCGGAACACGTCATGTTAGTTGACCTTGGAAGAAATGATATAGGTAAAGTAAGTGAATTTGGTACTGTCAGATTGGATAGATTCATGGAAGTCGATTTTTATTCACATGTAATGCACATTGTATCGAAAGTTTCAGGCATCTTGAGAAAAGGTCTTACAGCGTTTGATGCACTAATTGCATGTCTTCCTGCTGGAACAGTTTCGGGTGCACCGAAAATAAGAGCGATGGAGATAATTGATGAGCTGGAGAATGTAAAGAGGTCATTTTATGCTGGGGCAGTCGGCTATTTTTCCTACAATGGGGATATGGATATGTGCATAGCAATAAGAACGTTGTTATTAAAAAGTGGTACTGCATTTATTCAAGCTGGATGTGGAATTGTATATGATTCTCAGCCAGAAGCTGAATACTATGAAACTTTAAATAAGGCAATGGTCTTAAAGGAGGTGCTTTGATGCTTCTTCTCGTGGATAATTATGATTCATTTACCTATAACTTATATCAATTCATAGGTGAAATTTACAGCGATATATTAGTTGTCCGCAACGATAAAATAGGATTAAATGACATAGCTTTAATGAATCCAAAGGGAATAATTATATCACCTGGGCCGGGAAGGCCAGAAAATGCTGGGATTTCAGTAGACATAGTCGATGAGTTTGAAGGCAAAATACCTATATTAGGGATTTGCCTTGGACATCAAGCTATTGGATATGCTTATGGCGCAAAAATAATCAAAGCAACCACTATAATGCATGGTAAGACTTCATCTGTCAATCATGTTGGTGAAGGAATATTTGAAGGTATAAAAAGTCCAATAAAAGCCATGAGATATCATTCGCTTGTAATTGACAAAAGCTCATTGCCAAAATCATTAGAAATAACTGCAGAAACAGATGATGGAACTATTATGGCAGTTAAGCATAAGTTCTATCATGTGTACGGACTTCAATTTCATCCAGAGTCTATTTTAACAGATGATGGTAAAAATATATTAAAAAATTTTGTGGAGGGGATCTGCAATGTTAAAGGAAGCCATTGAAAAGATCATTAAAGGGGAGAATTTAACCGAGACAGAGGCAAAAAGCGCCATGGATGTAATAATGAAAGGGGAATCAAGCCCGCCATTGATTGGTGGTTATCTTATAGGCCTTAGGATGAAAGGCGAATCAATCGATGAGATAACCGGTTCTGCAAAGTCAATGATAGAAAATGCAAAAAAATTGAAGCTTGATTCTCAATATGTCATAGATACCTGTGGAACGGGAGGTGACGGCGGAAAAACATTTAATATTTCTACTGCAGTTGCAATAATTTCTTCGTCTGCTGGAATCAAAATAGCCAAACATGGCAACAAAGCTGTTTCCAGTAAAAGCGGCAGTGCCGATGTATTAAATGAATTAGGTGTAAAAATCGATGCAGAACCGGAGATGACCAAGAAATTCATCGATGAGGTAGGATTTGGATTCCTTTTCGCACCTTTGTATCATTCAGCTATGAAAAACGTAGCCCCCATAAGAAAAGAACTTGGTTTAAGAACAGTTTTTAATATATTAGGACCATTGACAAATCCGGCTTCTGTTAAAGGCCAAGTTTTAGGCGTTTATGATAAAAACCTGACGCATATATTAGCAGAAGTTTTGCTAAAATTGGGGTGTGAAAGAGCTTTAGTTGTTCACGGAAATGATGGACTTGACGAAATAACCACTACCACTACTACAACTGTTTCAGAAGTGAGAGATGGTAAGGTTACTGATTACACAATTGACCCTAATGATTACGGTATTAGACTGTCGAAAGATTCGGATATTGGTGGCGGTGATTCAAAGGAAAATGCAAAAATCATTTTAGACATATTAAATGGTGAAAAAGGCCCTAAAAGAGACATTGTAGTTTTAAATAGCGCTGCAGCTTTGTATGTTGGTAAAGCGGTTGATAGCATTAAGGAAGGTGTTAAGCTTGCAGAATATCTCATTGATTCAGGCAAGGCATTAGGCAAGCTGAATGACATATTAAGTTTTCAGAAGGTGTATTTGCAATGATACTTGATGATATTATCTTTAAGAAAAAAAAACAGGTGGAAATGAAAAAAATTAAAAAAACGCTGGATGATATATTAAAAGAAATTAAAAACGACAAAGATGTGAGGAATTTTAAAGAAGCGTTGAAAGCTGAGGATATATCAATAATAGCTGAAATAAAAAAAGCTTCTCCGTCGAGAGGAACAATTTTAGATGACTTTGATCATATAAAAATTGCTAAATTGTATGAAGATGCCAATATCGAAGCCATATCTGTTCTTACAGAAAAAAATTATTTTAAAGGAGATGATGCATATATAAACGATGTGAAAGAAGTAACATCAAAGTCAATTCTTAGAAAAGACTTCATATTTGACGAATACCAAATATACGAAAGCAAATTAATTGGTGCAGATGCTGTCTTGCTAATAGTGGCTGTACTTGGAGATGATTTAAAGAAGTTTTACGATATTGCAAAAAAAATTGGATTAGATGCCATTGTTGAGGTTCATGACGAACGAGAACTTGAAATAGCATTAAATGCGAATGTAGATATTTTGGGTATAAATAACAGGGACTTAAAGGATTTTCGCGTTGATTTAAAGACGACAGAAAGGCTTATTAGATACGTGCCAAGTGGTGTTCTGTTGGTATCTGAAAGTGGCATAAAGACCCCTGATGACGTAAAATTTTTAAAATCATTAGGTGTAAATGCTGTCCTAATTGGTGAAACATTTATGAATATAATCAAAAATGGTGGGAAAATTGATGATTTCGTAATTCAATCAAAGGGTGTTTAAAATGACATTGGTGAAAATATGTGGAATAAGGCGGGCAGAAGATATAGAATACCTTAATAATTTAAAGCCTGATTATGCTGGTTTTGTCTTTGCTGAAAGCAAGCGGAAAGTGGATGTAAATACGGCATATAGCCTTATTAAAAATCTCGACAGACAAATAAAAAAAGTCGGTGTTTTTGTAAATGAAAAAGTTTCAGTAGTAAAGGATGTAGCTGTTTATCTGAATTTAGATGTTTTGCAATTCCATGGCGATGAGCAACAAGATTATATAGACAATTTTGATGATTATACTGTATGGAAGGCAATTCGGATTAGTGAAAAAAGCGATGTTTTTAGATTGCGAGATTATAATGTTGATGGTATTCTCCTTGACAGCAAGATAAATGGCTTTTACGGTGGTTCAGGTATGAAATTTGATTGGAATTTAGTTAATGATGTAAAGGACAACTTAAAGTGCAAGTTTATTTTAGCAGGAGGCATTAATCCTGACAATGTTTTAAAAGCTGTAGAAACAGCTAGACCGGATGTAATAGATGTATCCAGTGGTGTTGAAGTCGGTGGCTTTAAAAATTATCAATTGATGAAAGATTTAATATGTAAAGTGAGGAGTGTAAAATGGTAGGAAGATTTGGTAAATTTGGTGGCCAATATGTGCCGGAAACAATTATGAATGCATTGATAGAACTTGAAGACGAATTTTACAAGGCGATAAACGATGAAAATTTTATTGATGAATACAAATATTATTTAAGAGAATATTCTGGAAGGCCTACACCGTTGTATTTTGCAAGAAATTTAACCGAGAGATTAGGTGGCGCAAAAATATATTTGAAGAGAGAAGATTTAAACCATACTGGTGCCCATAAAATAAACAACGTAATAGGACAAATATTGTTGGCTAAAAGAATGGGCAAAAGGAAAGTCATCGCTGAAACAGGTGCAGGGCAACACGGTGTAGCGACTGCAACAGGTGCTGCGATGTTTGACATGGAATGTGAGATATTTATGGGAGAAGAAGACATAAAAAGGCAATCATTGAACGTATTTAGAATGAAGTTGTTGGGTGCAAAAGTTACTCCTGTTAGGACGGGAACTGGCACATTGAAAGATGCTGTTAACGAAGCGATACGCCATTGGGTCACAAATATCGATGATACATTTTACGTGATGGGTTCTGTTGTAGGACCGCATCCATATCCGATAATGGTTAGAGATTTTCAGAGAGTGATCGGTGACGAGACGAGAGAACAAATTTTAAGCAAAGAAAAGAGATTGCCAGATTATATTGTTGCATGTGTAGGCGGTGGTAGCAATTCTATGGGGATATTTTACCCTTTTATAAACGATTTATCAGTTAAACTTATAGGTGTAGAAGCTGCAGGTCTTGGAATAGATACAGATAAACATGCTTCTACAATGGCAAAAGGAAGTATCGGCATTCTCCATGGCATGATGACTTATCTTCTTCAAGACGATGAAGGACAGATAATGCCTGTGTACTCAATATCAGCAGGACTCGATTATCCTGGGGTTGGGCCTGAACATGCTTATTTGAGGGATATCGGCAGAGCGCAATATGTATATGCAACTGATGAAGAAGCTTTGTCAGCTTTTATGGATTTATCTCAAATTGAAGGAATCATTCCGGCGTTGGAAAGTGCCCATGCTGTTGCGTATGCAATGAAACTTGCTCCAAATCTTAGCAAAAATGATATTATAGTTGTAAATTTGTCAGGTAGAGGAGATAAAGACGTCAATACAGTAGCAAATGTTTTGGAGGTTGAGCTATGATGTTGTCAAGTGTGGAAGTTAACAACTTAAGAGAAAACAGGATTGATAAAAAATTCAATGAATTAAAGAAAAAAGGACGAAAAGCACTAATTACATTTATAACTGCTGGAGATCCCGATATAGATGTAACCATCAATTTAGTGTATAAAATGGTCGAAGGTGGGGCTGATATTATAGAGATCGGAATTCCATATTCGGACCCGCTGGCAGATGGACCTATAATACAAGCTTCATCTGCCAGAGCGCTGAAAAAAGGTACTAAAATAGATAATATAATGAATGCTGTTAAAATAATAAGACAAAATACAGATGTACCGCTTGTGTACCTTGTTTATTACAATTCCATCTATAAATATGGAATTGAAAAATTTTTAAAGAATGCAAAAGAATCAGGTGTAGATGGACTAATTATACCCGATTTGCCACTGGAGGAAAGAAAAGACATAAAAGAATTATCTGAAAAACACCATGTTTATTTGATACCGTTAGTTGCACCTACTTCAAATGACAGGATAAAAAAGATTTGTGAAAACGGAAAAGGCTTTGTGTATTGTGTTTCCACAAAAGGCGTTACAGGTGTGAGGAATTCTATTGAAACTGATATTGAAAAGTACATGGATTTGGTGTCAAAGTACACTAATTTGCCAAAAGCAATTGGATTTGGCATATCTGGACCTGAGATGGCGAAAAAATTTGCTCCGTACTGTGATGGAATAATAATTGGCAGTGCAATAGTTAAAATGATAAATGATTCAAGAAATAATGATGAAATATTTAACAGTGTGATAAATTTTATATCATCAGTCAAAGATGTAATTTAAAAGGAGGCTATTTGCCTCTTTTTAAATTTAATCATTGATTATTATTGTAAAACTGATATAATTAAGATAAGAAATATTAAAAGAAAATAATTATCAAAGGAGGAAAAGTTGATGGTTGAAGTAGAAAAAGAAGTCCCTGATTTCATTCTTATGTCAAGTGATGGAAAGAATGTCTCTTTAAAAGATTATAGGGGTAAAAAAGTTGTTCTTTACTTTTATCCCAAGGACAATACGCCTGGATGCACAAAGGAAGCTTGCCAGTTTAGAGACAACATAAATTCTATTGAAGATAATGACGCAGTTGTAATAGGGGTAAGCTTAGATGATTTAGAGTCTCATAAAAAATTTATTGAAAAATTTGATTTGCCATTTATACTCTTAAGCGATGATGATGCTAAAGTTTCAACAGAGTACGGTGTCTATAAAGAAAAAAATATGTATGGAAAGAAAAAAATGGGCATAGAAAGATCAACTTTTGTAATAGATAGGAAAGGCATAGTAAAGAAAATTTTTAGGAAAGTGAAAGTTGATGGACACGTAGATGAGATATTGAAAGTGCTAGAAGAAATTGATTAAAGATTTAGTGCGCTTTATGCGCACTTTTAATAATTTAGAATAGGCAGACTGAAAGCAGCTATTAATGCAACTATCATTACAATGACAATAGTCAAAGCTACATATTTATGCCATTTTCTGTTGTAAAAAGGGTTTAAAAAATCTTTATTTTTCTTTTTTTTCATTTTATTCCCCTCATCAATTTTACTAAGATAATTTTATTAAAATATACATCTTCTTATTACTAATTTAAGCATATTTAAGTTTAAAAAACAATAAATTATTAATAAACTTTGCCCAAAAAGACAAAATAGTTTATAGGAGGAATGGGGCTTGGATAATAAATTATTAAATGAAATAAAAAAGCAAATTGAAAAAATGTCTGAGATGATGGAAAAAATGAAAATAGCTGACTATGTAGAATTGATGCAAAGCCCTTATAGACTCCTATGGCTTAACTTTGTCGGCGGGCTTGCACGTGGTTTTGGCATGGCTATAGGATTTACATTGCTTGGAGCAATTGTAATATACATATTGCAAAGAGCGGTTTTATTGAATTTGCCTATTATAGGCAATATTATTGCTCATATAATTAAAATTGTTCAACAAAATTTATGATAGAAAGGCATGTGGTTATTATGGATGACAAAAAATTAGAGTACTTTAGAAAAAGACTTATTGATGAAAGAAATAAAATTTTGCATACTTTAAACGAGATGGATGATAATAATGGAACTGGGAAAATTGGTGAGAGAGAATATTATCAGGAACTATCATTAGCGGACAATCATCCAGCAGACATAGCTTCGGAAGTATATGAATTAGAGAAAAATTACGCATTAAAAGATAACGAACAACACGTTTTGAGGCAAATCGATGATGCTCTTTCACGGATGGTTAGCGGTAAGTATGGTATATGCAATCATTGTCATAAAGAAATTGAAATAGAAAGGTTAGAAGCATTGCCATATACACCTTTGTGCGCAAAATGTGCGAAAAATAATGATTTAAAATTAAGCGATCTTAGATTTTCACGCCCCAACGAAGAAAGAACTATTAAATATCCTTTTGGATGGGGATACATGGATTCTAAAGACGAAAATCAATTTGACGCTGAGGATTCGTATCAAGCGGTAGCAAGGTATAATAAAACTAAGGCAGGGCTTGATAATTATGATGACGATTACGATGATTATAATTCAGGATATGTGGAAGAGGTAGACAAAATAAGCAATGAAGATTACAAAAAAACATTAAAATAAAAGCGAATCTTGTGTTTAAAAAGCATTTTAGGCATAAAAATGGCAGGGGAGACAAGAATCGAACTCGCAACCTACGGTTTTGGAGACCGCCGCTCTACCAATTGAGCTACTCCCCTGCGACGAAATTTATTATATCATAGTATATTTATCTAGTCAATAACTAAGTGCATTTATTTCGTTGTTATTCTGTCATAAAACTCAACAAAAAAAGTGTGCAAAATATAAAAATAATTCGTAACTTGCTCGAATTTTAAGTTAAATTCTTTTATTACGATTTATCCAATGTTATAATATTAATGGTAATTAAAAAGCAAAGGAGAGTTAAGTATGAACAGGATTGATGAATTAGCAATTAATACTATACGTATACTTTCAATCGAACAGGTGCAAAAGGCTAACTCTGGACATCCAGGTATGCCAATGGGTTCTGCTCCAATGGCATATACATTGTGGGCCAAATATTTAAAGCACAGTCCCCAAAATCCTAAATGGGCTGGGCGAGATAGATTTATATTATCTGCTGGACATGGTTCTGCACTTTTATATTCATTGTTGCATCTTTTTGGCTATGGACTTACAATAGAAGATCTTAAGAATTTTAGACAATGGCAAAGTTTAACTCCGGGACATCCAGAATATGGGCATACACCAGGTGTTGAAATTACTACAGGTCCATTGGGACAAGGTATTTCAAACGCTGTTGGCATGGCAATCGCCGAGACTTATATGGCAAGCAAATTTAACCGTCCAGGGTATGACATAGTAGATAATTATACATACGCTATCGTTGGCGATGGATGCCTCATGGAGGGCATTTCGTCTGAAGCGTGTTCTTTAGCTGGAACGCTAAAGCTTGGTAAATTGATAGCATTGTACGATTCCAATAACATTTCTATCGAAGGTGGTACAGATATTGCTTTTACAGAAGATGTTGGTAAAAGATTTGAGGCTTATGGTTGGCAAGTTATAAAAGTAGATGATGGTAATGACGTAGAAAAGATAGGAAAAGCTATTGAAGAAGCAAAGGCAGACAAAGAAAGGCCGTCACTTATCATAGTAAAGACAGTGATTGGATACGGCTGCCCAGAGAAACAAGGAAAAGCTTCAGCACATGGAGAGCCACTGGGAGATAAAAATGTAGAGGCAACTAAAAAGTTTTTGGGATGGGATTATGATGAGGAATTTTATGTTCCAGATGAAGTGCGTAAGCATTTTGAAAATATCATAGAAGAATTAAATAAAGAAGAAGAAAAATGGAATAGAATGTTTGAAAATTATAGAAAAGACTATCCAGAATTAGCAGAAGAATGGGATAAATGGCACAGTGAGAAATTACCGGTTGATTTAGTCGCTGACGAAGGCCTTTGGAATTTTAAAGTAAAGACGGCTACAAGGTCTTCATCTGGAGACGTTTTGAATTATTTGGTTAAGCTTGTCCCAAATCTGATAGGTGGTTCTGCAGATCTTGCGCCATCTACAAAGACCTACACAAAAGATAGAGGCGACTATAGCAGCGAAAACAGAGGTGGCTCTAATTTTCACTTTGGCGTTAGAGAACATGCAATGGCAGCGATTGCGAATGGAATGGCTGCTTATGGCGGTATTATACCTTATGTATCTACATTCCTCGTATTCAGTGATTATATGAAGGGCGCTGTAAGGTTATCTGCATTGATGAAGCTTCCTGTAATTTACGTATTTACTCATGACAGCATTGGCGTTGGCGAGGATGGTCCAACACACGAACCGATAGAACATTTGCCAATGTTAAGAAGCATTCCAAACTTGACGGTTATAAGGCCTGCAGACTCAAAAGAAGTTTCTGCTGCATGGTGCTACGCTCTTAACAAAAAAGACGGTCCAACAGCATTGATATTGACAAGGCAAAATCTTCCTGTTTACGATGAGACATCAAAAGATGCTTTAAAAGGCGGATATGTGTTGTGTGATGCTGAAAATGGAAATCCAGATGTGATTTTATTGGCCAGTGGTTCAGAGGTTAGTTTGATTTATGAGGCATACAAAGTGCTTAAAGAGAAGGGGATTAAGGCGAGGGTAGTAAGCATGCCTTCAATGGAGATATTTGATATGCAACCAGATGAATACAAAAAAACAGTGCTTCCTGATAATGTGAGAGCCAGAATTGCAGTAGAGGCTGCAAGTACTATGAGCTGGTATAAATACGTTGGTCTTGATGGCTGTGTAATTGGTCTTGATCATTTTGGAGCATCTGCGCCTGGTGAAATACTCTTTAGAGAATTTGGATTCACTGTTGAAAATGTCGTCAACAAGGTATTAGAGCTATTAAAGTGATGAATAAGAGTGCTTTATCGCACTCTTATTCAAAAATTTTTAGGAATCATACAAGTATGCTTTATTTAAGAAAGGAATGGTATCATGAGTGTTACGATTAAAAAGGTTTCATTTTCGGGTTGGAATAATTGCATTGAAGTTTCTAATGGGGTGGTTGATTTTATAGCTACAACGGAAATAGGTCCAAGGATAATGAGATTTGGGTTTGTAGGACAAGAAAATGAATTCAGCATTAATGAAGAAGATGCAGGTAAAAAAGGTGAGGACATTTGGAGAAATTATGGTGGGCATAGATTGTGGCACAGCCCTGAAGCCATGCCAAGAACATATACACTTGATAATTTTCCAATAAAGTACGAAGAAATAGAAAATGGCATTAAGCTTATTCAAGAGCCTAAAGATTATGCATACATACAAAAGGAAATTGAAATAACTTTAGAACCAGATAAACCTGTTGTAAATGTTAAGCATATGCTTACAAATAAAGGTGCTTGGGCGGTAGAGCTTTCACCATGGGCTATATCTGTCATGGCAACAGGAGGTCTTCAAGTCGTTGAGCAACCTATGAAAGACACTGGACTTTTGCCAAATAGAGCTTTAGTATTGTGGCCTTACTCCCACATGAAAGATCACAGAATACACTTTGGAGACAAGTACATAATTTTTGAGCAAGACCCTAATAAAAAAGAACCATTTAAATTTGGAATTCAAAATGAAAAAGGATGGGCAGCGTACTTTAATCATGGACATCTTTTTATAAAGAAATTTAAACATGATGAAAATGCAGTTTATCCGGATTACAATGCTTCTTACGAAACATATACGACAGATTGGATGATGGAAATGGAGTCATTAGGTCCTATGGTAAAATTAGAACCTGGTGCATCAACTGTGCATTTAGAAGAATGGATTTTATACGATAATGTTAAAAGACCATCTATAGATGAAAAAGAGATAGAAGAATTGTTATCCAAGTACGTAAAATAATTTTTGAAAGATTGAAATCTAAATTAGGGCTCGATTTTCAAGCCCTAATTTTAAGCTTTTACTTAGGAGGATAAATTTTGGAAATTATCATTGTTTTTATTTCTATTTTAATTGACCAAATTTCAAAATACTTTGTAGTGAGGTATTTAAAACCCATTGGGACTTTTCCTATAATAGACAATGTATTTAACTTTACGTACGTTGAAAATAAAGGTGCTGCTTTTGGAATATTGCAAAATAAGACAGTATTTTTTATAATAATAACGGTTATTGTTGGGACAATATTGGTGTATTCAATTATAAATATACCCAGCAGTACATTTTATAAGTTTACTTTATCCATGATTCTCGGTGGAGCCATCGGAAATTTGATCGATAGAGTCAGATTAGGGTATGTTGTAGATTTCATTGACTTCAGGTTTTTTCCAGCAGTCTTTAATTTAGCTGATTCCATGATAGTAGTAGGCGCTATATTGTTGTGCTATACTTTGATATTTAAAAAAGAAAGTCAATAATAGTAGGTTATATGCTTGGAAGGGTTGTAATTCATGAACATAGTTAATATTGTGAATATAATTGCAGAAAAAGATGATGTAGATAAAAGAATAGACTCTTTTTTAGCTTCGGAAGTAGATTATACAAGATCATATTTAAAGAAATTGATATTAGATGAACTTGTTAAAGTTAACGGCAAATCGGTAAAGCCTAATTATAAGGTAAGGGAAGGTGATGTGATAAACTTAAATATACCTGAAGCGGAAGAAATAGACTTAAAACCAGAAAATATTCCTCTTGATATTATTTACGAAGATGATGATATAATTGTTGTAAATAAGCCTCAAGGCATGGTGGTTCACCCTGCTCCTGGTAATTTAAGTGGTACACTTGTCAATGCGCTTTTATACCATTGCACAAATTTGTCGGGCATAAATGGAGAATTAAGGCCGGGAATTGTCCATAGGCTTGATAAAGATACTTCTGGCGTAATGGTTGTTGCTAAAAATGACAAAGCTCATCTTGAGCTTTCAAATCAAATAAAAAACAGGACTATTTTAAAGAAATATTTAGCGATCGTTGAGGGAGTAATTAAAAACGATGAAGGAGCTGTAGAGGCTCCAATAGGAAGAGATCATATTGAGAGAAAAAAGATGGCTGTTGTAAAAGATGGACGCTATGCTTTAACATTATACAGAGTTCTCGAAAGGTATAAAAACAATTCTCTTGTAGAAGCGATAATAAAAACTGGTCGCACTCATCAGATTAGAGTTCATATGGCATATATTGGGCATCCAATTGTAGGTGACGAAGTTTACGGATATAAAAAACAGAGATTTAATCTTTCAGGTCAGGTGTTACATTCAAAGCTTTTAGGCTTAGTGCATCCATCTAAGAAAGTTTATATGGAATTTGAGGCACCAACTCCTGAATATTTTGAAAAGTTAATGAAAGTATTAAAAGAAAAGCAGTAGTTCTTTTCTGGCTTGACACGTCAATATATTAAAGTTATAATATCAAATAAATAGCTTGATATAGTATACTGCGATGAGTAGGAGAGTAGCAAAAGCACATATAAAAGGGAGAAGATACCGTGACTGAGAGTATCTTTATATCACTGCCTTTGCGAAAGACGCCTATTAGCATATTGGTCGATATGTAGGCCAAATACGTAAACCTGCGTTAAAGGAAAGAGTTGTAATCAGGGTGGCACCACGGGAAATTCTCTCGTCCCTGCAATTTATTTGCGGGATTGAGAGAATTTTATATTATATAATACTTAAGTATAAAGAGGAGTTGATTTTATGCTTACAAAAGCGCCTAGAGGGACAAAAGACGTACTTCCATCAGAAGCATATAAATGGCAGTATTTAGAAAATATGATAAGAGAAATATGTGCAGATTTTGGATTCAAAGAAATCAGGACGCCTGGGTTTGAGCACACTGAACTATTTTTAAGAGGTGTTGGCGAATCAACTGATATTGTCAGAAAGGAAATGTACACTTTTAATGACAAGAGCGGTAGAAGTATTACTTTAAAGCCTGAGGGAACTTCGCCTGCTGTAAGAGCGTTTGTTGAACACAACTTATACGCAGAAACGATGCCAGTTAAGATTTACTACATAACACCAGTATATAGATATGAAAGACCTCAGTCAGGAAGGCTTAGAGAACACCATCAATTTGGAATAGAAATGTTTGGGTCACATGACGCATTGGCTGATGCTGAAGTAATCAGTGTTGCTATGACTCTATTCAATAAATTGGGACTTAAAAATTTGGAGCTAAATATCAACAGCATTGGATGTCCTAACTGTAGAAGGGAATATAACAAAGCGTTGAAAGAATTTTTAGGAGAAAATATTGAAAATTTATGTGATGATTGCAAAGAAAGATATAAGATAAATCCCATGAGAGTCCTTGATTGCAAGGTTGAAAGTTGTAAAAGAATATTGAAGGACGCACCGTTAATGCTTAATTATCTTTGTGATGATTGCAAAAATCACTTTGAAAGTCTTCAATCTTATTTAAAAGAAGCGGGATTTAACTTTATCATTAATCCTAAGATAGTTAGAGGTCTTGACTATTATACTAAAACAGCTTTTGAAATAATATCAAACGACATAGGTGCACAAGGTACTGTTTGTGGTGGAGGAAGATACGATGGTTTAGTAGAAGAATGTGGAGGTCCTTCTGTACCTGGTGTAGGGTTTGGATTGGGACTTGAACGTTTGTTGCTGACGCTTGAAAACAGCGGCATTGAAATACCCGCTCCAAAGCGTCCAGATCTTTTCATATGCACAATCGGAAATGAAGCAAAGAAATATGCGTTTTCTATGGCTACAAAACTTAGGAGTTTGGGAATTTCAGTTGAGATTGACAATATGGGAAGAAGTCTTAAAGCACAGATGAAATACGCTAATAAACTAAATGTAAGGTATACGATAATTTTAGGTGAAGACGAACTTAAAAATGGCAAGGTAAAAATGAAAAACATGGACACTGGAGAAGAAAGTGCAATTGAGCTTGATAAAATTTATGATAAAATATCAGAATAGATGGAGGTATATTGATGGGAGAGCAATTGGCAGGCATGAAAAGAACACATATGTGCGGAGAACTTACAATTAACGATGTTGGGAAAAATGTCGTTGTGATGGGATGGGTTCAAAGAAGGAGAGATCTTGGAGGACTCATATTTTTAGAATTGCGGGATAGGACCGGGCTTATACAGATTGTTTTTAGTGAGCAGCTTTCAAAGGAAGCATTTGATAAAGCTCAGCATGTGAGAAATGAGTATGTTTTGGCTGCATCAGGTAAAGTTGTAAAGAGATCGGAAGAAAATGTGAATCCAAATCTTGAGACAGGAAACATAGAGATTTACGTAAGCGAATTTAAAATTTTAAGCAAAGCTGAGACACCACCATTCATGGTGGAGGATAGAAATAATGTGTCTGAGGCGATTAGATTAAAGTACAGGTATTTGGATTTAAGAAGACCATCGATGCAGAAGATTTTGATTACAAGATACAAGATAACGAGAATTGTGAGAGACTTTTTGGATAAAAACGGCTTTATAGACATAGAAACGCCGCTTCTCATAAAAAGCACTCCAGAAGGAGCTAGAGATTATCTTGTTCCAAGTAGGGTACAACCTGGCAAATTTTTTGCGTTGCCACAATCACCGCAGATATTTAAGCAGCTTTTAATGATATCAGGTTTTGATAGGTACTATCAGATTGCAAAATGCTTAAGAGATGAGGATTTAAGAGCAGATAGGCAGCCTGAGTTTACGCAGATCGATATAGAGATGTCGTTTGTCGATGAAGATGATGTCATATCCATAAATGAGCGTATGATAGCTAAAATATTTAAGGAAATTTTGAATATCGACTTGGAAGTTCCTTTTAGGAGAATTTCTTGGCAGGAAGCAATGGACAGGTTTGGCTCTGACAAGCCTGATTTAAGATTTGGAATGGAGTTGAAAAATCTTTCATCAATATTTGCAGACTCTGAATTTAAAGTTTTTAGAGATGCAATAGAAAATGGTGGTTCTGTAAGGGCAATAAATGTGAAAGGTGCAGCATCTATTCCTAGAAGACAATTAGATGAGCTTGTAGAATACGTAAAAACATATAAAGCTAAAGGACTTGTATGGATACAGATGTCAGATGATGGTCCAAAATCCCAAATCTCAAAATTTTTGAAAGAGGATGAGTTGGCACAGGTTTTAAATGCCATGGAAGCAGAAAAAGGCGATTTGATATTAATAGTAGCTGACAGAAACAATATGATAGTTTATGATGCTTTAGGTCATTTGAGATTGGAAATGGGGAGAAGATACAATCTTATTGACGAGAACAAGTACGAATTTTTGTGGGTTGTCGATTTTCCATTGTTGGAATACAGCGAAGAAGAAAAAAGGTATGTTGCGATGCACCATCCGTTTACTGCTCCAAAAGACGAGGATATAGAAATGCTTGACAAGAATCCGGGCCAGGTAAGAGCAAAAGCGTATGACATAGTTCTAAATGGTATGGAAATAGGTGGTGGCAGTATCAGGATACATGATACAGAATTGCAGAAGAAGATGTTTAAAGTGCTTGGTTTTAACGATGAAGATGCTGAGGCACGATTTGGATTTTTATTAAATGCTTTTAAATATGGAGCACCGCCACATGGTGGCATTGCATATGGGCTTGACAGATTGACAATGATACTTACGGGTACAGATAATATAAGGGATGTTATCGCATTTCCAAAAACCCAGAATGCATGCGATCTTATGTCGGATGCGCCATCTGAAGTTTCGAAAGAACAGTTGGATGAATTACACATAAAGGTTGACCTATAAACGTTTAACCTTGAAAAATGCTTAAAAATGTGATAATATATTTTTAGAAACCCTATGGTGTGCGTGAAATGCGGTAATGTTTTGAGCCAACACCTATTAAAAGGGAGCCTGGGCTCTGGTAATGGAATATAAGCCATCTTTGAATGGACATATGAAGTTATCAGGAGGGCACCCACCTGCGAGAGCAGGTTCAAAACCACCGACTTAACGGCACTATGGGGATTTTTTATTGGAGGAATCAGCATTGTTACACGCTTTTTCGAGAACGGAACTATTAATAGGGAAAGATAATTTAGATAAATTAAAAAGATCTACTGTCGCTGTTTTTGGGATGGGCGGTGTAGGATCGTACACAGCAGAAGCTTTAGCACGAAGTGGCATTGGAAAATTGGTAATAGTAGACGATGACACAGTCTGCTTAACTAACATAAATAGACAAATACATGCTACAAGAAAGACAGTTGGTAAACCAAAAGTTGAAGTTATGAAAGAGAGGCTTTTAGAGATAAATCCTAATCTTAAAGTTATATCACATCAAACTTTCTATAGTAGCGAGAATAGCAATATTTTGTTGTCCTGCGATTATGATTATGTAGTAGATGCTATTGACACAGTATCGTCGAAAATAGATCTTGTCGTTAAATGCAATGAGATGGGCATACCTATTATAAGCTGCATGGGCGCAGCAAATAAACTGGATCCTACAAAGTTTGAGGTGGCTGATATATACGATACGAGTATATGTCCTCTTGCAAAAGTTATGAGATATGAGCTTAGAAAACGTGGTATAAAATCGCTAAAAGTTGTTTATTCTAAAGAAAAGCCCATAAAACCTCTTTTGGATGTGGAAACTTGTAAAAAACAGTGTATATGCACAAATAAAGAAAGAACTTGTGTCAAAAGAAGGCAGATACCAGGTAGTGTATCTTTTGTACCACCTGTAGCAGGATTTATATTGGCTGGTGAAGTCATAAAGGATATACTTGGGTACAAGTGAAAAATATGTTGACAAATTTTCGCGGAAAGATTATACTAAATTTGTACCTAATAGGGGTATGGGAGGTAATTATGAATTCATATCAAGATGAAAAAGACGATTTGCTAAGAAGGCTAAAAAAAATCGAAGGACAAATAAAGGGAATACAAAAAATGATAGAAAAAGACATATACTGTGTAGATGTCCTTATACAGGTTGCTGCCGTTAGATCTGCAATAAATAGCGTAGGTAAAATATTGCTTAAAAGTCATACTCTTGGGTGCGTGAAAGATGCTATAAATACTGAAAAGCAAGATGACATGATTGACGAGCTTGTTGAGACATTTATGAAATTTATGAAATGACTTAAAGATTTTTAGGTTTATTTATTGGATAAAATAAATCTAAAAGAAAAAGCTAATAGTTAAAGAATTTTTAAAATATAATTAGGAGGTAGAAAAATGGCTGAAGTTAAAATAACAAAGGACAATTTTCAGGAGGAGGTAGTTAATTCAAATATACCTGTTTTGGTAGATTTTTGGGCAGAGTGGTGTGGACCTTGCAGAATGGTTTCGCCTATAATAGAAGAGTTAGCTGAAGATTATGAAGGAAAAGTGAAAGTTGGCAAAATCAATGTGGATGAAGAAAACGAGCTTGCTATGCAATTTAGGATCATGAGCATCCCTACCATAGGACTTTTCAAAGGTGGCAAAATGGTAGATAAAATCATAGGAGCAAGGCCAAAATCTGATTTTGAAGATTTTATAAATAGAAATTTATAACAAAGGAAAAACTGTTATCGCTTTTATAGCATAACAGTTTTTTTTAATTAAAATATTTATACATTAGAGTATAATAGATATTAAATTGGAAAAACTGTATATATCAAATCAAAGAAAGGAGGACAAAATGTATAGAATTCCCAATCACATTGGCGTTATTCCTGATGGAAATAGACGTTGGGCACAAAATAGAAATATGCCTAAAGAAGCTGGATATTCATACGGTTTAGAACCAGGAATTACATTGTATAAGATGTGCAGAGAGATTGGCATTAAAGAATTAACTTTCTATGGATTTACGCAGGATAACACAAAGCGACCATCTGTTCAAACAGAAGCATTTAAAAAAGCGTGTATTGATGCTGTTAAAATGCTTGAAAAGGAAGATGCAAATCTTTTAGTCATAGGAAATTATAATTCTCCCATGTTTCCGCAAGAATTGTTGCCATATTGTAAACGAAAAAGAATTGGCAGTGGAAAGATGAAAGTTAATTTTCTTGTCAATTATGGATGGCAGTGGGATTTGAATAATGCATTAAAGGCTTTAAGCAGTGGAGAAAAAAGGGATATATTAGATCTAATTTCATCAAAAGAAATATCGCGAATAGATTTAATCATAAGGTGGGGTGGCAGAAGGAGGTTAAGCGGATTTTTGCCTGTCCAGTCGATATATTCTGATTTTTATGTAATTGATGATTATTGGCCGGATTTTAAGCCTCAACATTTTTACGATGCCCTTGAATGGTATTCAAAACAAGATATTACACTTGGTGGATAAATGTCATCATTAAAGGTGGCATTTTTTATTTGCAATTACTTTTATATATATACATATGTATAGTATAATAATGCTGATGTATGAATAAAGTTTGTAAAAGGTGAAAATCATGGATATGTTTCAATTTGCACAAGACAATTTTAGAAAAAGCAATGCACCGTTGGCAGATCGCATGAGGCCTACTACTCTTGATGAGTTTGTTGGTCAAAAGCATATATTAGGGCATGATAAGCTTCTATATAGAGCCATAAAAGCTGACAAAGTCAGATCGCTTATATTTTATGGGCCACCTGGTACAGGTAAGACAACGCTTGCAAATATAATAGCTAATACGACGAAATCTAGTTTTGAAAAATTAAATGCTGTAACATCAGGAGTTACAGATATAAAGAAAATAGTAAATGAGTCAAAAGATAGATTGTCGATGTATGGAAAAAGAACCATATTATTTGTTGATGAGATACATAGATTTAATAAATCGCAGCAGGATGCACTGCTTCCGTATGTTGAAGATGGGACGATAATTTTGATTGGTGCTACAACTGAAAATCCTTATTTTGAGGTTATCCGTCCTTTAGTATCAAGGTCTATGATATTTGAACTATACCCTCTTAGTGATGATGATATAAGAGAAATAGTTTTACGAGCTTTAAACGATGAAAAGCGTGGACTTGGAAATGAAAAGATTAAGGTTACAGATGATGCGTTAAATCATATAATTGCATATTCTGATGGTGATGCAAGGACGGCACTTAACGCGATAGAATTAGCATTTTTAACTACAGAGAGAGATGAAAATGGAGTAATTAACATAGACATTGAAGTAGCTCAAGAGTGTATCCAAAGAAAAGTGCTAAAGTATGACAAAAATGGTGACAATCATTATGACACTATTTCTGCTTTTATCAAAAGCATGAGGGGGTCTGATCCTGATGCTGCTTTATATTGGCTTGCAAAGATGATATACGCTGGAGAAGACCCCATGTTTATCGCAAGGAGAATAGTTATTTGTGCAGCAGAGGATGTTGGAAATGCAGATCCTAATGCGCTTAATATAGCCGTATCTGCTATGCAAGCAGTAAATCAGATCGGTATGCCTGAAGGAAGAATAATACTTGCACAGGCTGCAATTTATGTTGCCTGTGCGCCTAAAAGCAATTCAGCTATAATGGGCATAGATAGTGCCCTTGATGACATCAAACATCTAAAAACTGGTGCTGTTCCAATGCACCTTCAAGATGCCCATTATAAAGATGCAAAAAATTTAAATCGAGGTGTTGGGTATAAGTATGCACATGATTTTAAAAATCACTATGTAAAACAACAATACCTTCCAGACGAATTAATAGGAAAAAGATATTACAATCCATCTTCAATGGGGTTTGAAAAGAAAATATCTGAGTGGCTTAAGTTTATAAAAGATAGCGGTGATAGTTAAGGATAATTATTTGCCATAAGGATACAATAACATTTAGTTTTACATTCGAATAAATTATTGACAAAACAAATTTATAATGTTATTTTATTTAGTAGAAATCCGAGCAGAATAGTCGGTATTAAGGAGGGTCTATATGAGATTATCGACAAAGGGAAGATATGGAGTTCAAGCCATGTTTGAGCTTGCATTGTATTATGGTGAGGGACCGATATCCTTAAAGGTTATAGCTGAAAATGAGGGTTTATCCGAACATTATTTAGAACAGCTTATTGCTGTTTTGAGAAAAGCTGATTTGGTTAAAAGTATACGTGGAGCGCAAGGCGGGTATATGTTATCAGCTCCACCTGATAAGATTACAGTAGGCGATGTCATTAGAACTTTGGAAGGGTCACTTGCTCCTTCAGATTGTGTTGTAGAGGATATACCGTTTGAATGCAGCAGATCAGGTGGATGTCCGACAAAAGTTGTATTAGAAAAAATCAGAGATGCTATAAATAAAGTGATTGATTCTATTACGCTCCAGGATATGGTTGATGATTACAAAAAGATGATACAGAAAAATTCTTACATGTATTATATATAGGAGGCTTTTATGAATAGGATTTATCTCGATAATGCAGCGACTACTCCATTAAGAAAAGAAGTTTTAGATGTAATGATGCCGTATTTAAACAGTCGCTTTGGCAATCCGTCTTCACTTTATTCTTATGGACAAGAAGCTAAAAAGGCAATTGAAGAAGCCAGAGATAAAGTAGCTGCTGCAATTTGCGCTAATGCAGATGAGATTTTTTTTACAAGCGGAGGTACAGAATCAGATAATTGGGCTTTAAAAGGTGCTGCATATGCCTTAAAAGAGAAAGGCAATCACATAATAACATCCAGCGTAGAACACCATGCAATACTGCATACCTGTCAATATCTTGAGAGTCAAGGATTTGAAATAACTTATTTACCTGTAGATGAGTATGGATTAGTAGATCCAAATGAATTGAAAAAAGCTATAAAAGGCAGTACGATAATTGTATCGATAATGTACGCAAACAATGAAATAGGCACTATAGAGCCAATCCAAGAGCTTGCAAGTGTGTCTCATGAGAAAGGCGTATTGTTTCACACAGATGCAGTACAAGCAGTTGGGAATGTGCCTATCGATGTAAAAAAATTGGATGTGGATATGTTGTCAATGTCAGCCCATAAAATATACGGGCCTAAAGGAGTTGGAGCACTTTACATTAGAAAGGGCCTAAGAATTGATACACTTTTACAAGGTGGTGCACAGGAGAGAAATAGGAGAGCAGGGACAGAAAATGTGGCTGGAATTGTAGGATTTGGTACGGCGATAGAACTTATCACTCAAAATATCGATGAGCACATAAAGAAACTGACAATGTTTAGAGACAAGCTTATTGATGGGATACTAAAAATTCCATATACCCGATTAAATGGACATCCAACAAAAAGACTTCCTGGGAATGTCAATGTTTCTTTCGAATTTGTTGATGGTGAATCGCTTATACTAAGCCTTGACATGGAAGGAATCTGCGTATCCAGCGGTTCTGCATGTACAGCAGGAAGCATTGATCCGTCTCATGTGCTATTGGCAATCGGCCTGCCAGAAGAAATAGCACGTGGTTCATTGAGAATTACCATAGGAGAAGAAAATACGGAAGAAGAAATTGATACGGTAATAAACAAGCTGCCTAAGATAGTAGATAGATTGAGGCAGATGTCGCCACTTTTTGAAAGGATTAAAGAGGAGAAAAAACTTGTATAGCTATGTGTGATGGTTCAGCAATGAATCCATCACTATATTTTTTCTCCCATTCATATTCATAATCTCATTTTGCTTTGCTTTAATAAGAAATGTCTTTTGTCATATTGTATAAATCATCATAAAGCAGCAATAAATCGAGATAATAGTATCGTGCTAAAAAATACTTCTCACATTTTTTAAGTAAATTATAGGCACCATTAAAGTCATTATGCAAATATTTTATATGGCCCAGATCGTGTCAAGTATTTTTAGGTTTTTTTGAAAAAAAGACCTCACTATCACTCTAAGGATGAGCATTGATAGCTGGATTTTAAGAAAAGTTTTTTAGTGTTGAAGTCTCTTAACTTCTCGATAGCATAAAATCGCCACTCCCCATAATAATAACTAAAACTACAATCTTCAATCTATAGATGAGAAAATTCACTAACATAAATTACCATAATAAACTTACATGAAAAATTTAATGAACAATAAGAGACAAATGCTCACTTTTATTGTATTAATATATTGCTGTACCAAAACAATATTAACCATAGGAATGGAGCAAATGTCTCATAATAAAGGAATAACAGAAAATTCATCAATAATCCAGTACTTAATGAAATTAAATTTTGCATTATATTTTACTAAACCTGTTATTCGTCATATTTTAGAATTT